>CBDUHU010000007.1:0-18615 GCA_965366725.1 uncultured Kangiellaceae bacterium | reverse complement strand
GGTAATACCAGTGTGAATAATCAGCTGACTCTGTTATTTGGGAATGAATGATTGTGGTTTAATTAAAATTTTAACTCCAACCAATGATGGCTTTTGATTGTTTATGGATATTCAATTAAATATAGTGATCAAAAATCGTATTTATCGCGAAGGTATCGCTGCTTATTTTAGTACCGAAAAAGGCATCAAAACCGGTGTCTTATCAGCAAATGCTTCTGATGCTTTACTAAAAATAAAACAATCTTCTCCCGATATCATTGTTATTGATAGTTATGCCGATGAACTTTTGGCCAATATCAGGAAGATACAACTGACTAAGCCCCAGGTTAAAATAATATTATTACTTTTTATCTACGAAAAGGAAGTTGTCAGGCGTTGTGTTGAACTTGGTATTCAGGGAATCATTACCAATAATGATTCACTGGCTGAACTTGAACAATGTATTTACTCTGTAAGTCAGGGGCGTCTCTCTTATCCTTGTGAACTGGCATCACTTTTAACTAATATTAAACCCATTGAAAACAGACATAGGTTTGATTCGTTGGAAAGTGAGCTATGTTTAACCTGCCGACAGAAAAATGTATTGCAATTGATTGCCATTGGTCATTCCAATAAAGAAATAGCACGAAAGCTCAATATTCAACTTCCAACAGTTAAAAACCACGTACACCAGATACTCGAAAGACTGAATGTTAAGAATCGATGTGAAGCCGCTGCTTTATATCAGCAAGCTAATAGAGATGTACTAAAAGTTTAATCGTTAAAACTCTTTCAAGTTTTCTGCTTTATCAACCATTCTGAAAACTCTCTTATTTATACTTAAAAATAATGTATGCCATTTTTTAAATTGTTATGAATCTTTTTGTTCATATCTATAGATATTTGGGAGCATATCAATCCGGCGTCATTTGAACCTTTATACCTAGTGCCCAATTTTTCTAAATACTAAGGACTATTTTAAATCATTAGAATATGAAATAGGCTTTACCGGTACTCAATCATTTGGTCATTTCAATTGAAAAGGAAGACGATAGCGGTTGTTGGATTACCCCGGTTACTTGAAGATATGGTTCGACAGGTATTTGAACAAGAGTATTTTGTTGTATCAACTTCGTTAAATGATATCACCGATTTTTCAAAAAATAGTCAACCGCAATATGCTGCATTAATTACGATCCAGCCAGAATTGGAGTTAACCAAAGGATTAGTCAATCAGATGTTAAAGGCAAATCCGGATTGCCCGCTAGTGTGTCTAAGTGTTGATGGTAATGAGGTTGATGTTTTTCAATTAAAACTAAATAGCGAAAGTATGAATGTGTGTAGCAGGGAACAATTGTTGTCTTTGGTTAACGATTATGTTTGTTGGTCTTAAATACATAAAACAATCAAAATAAATAGGTTCATTATGTTTAATGGTAAAGGAAAATACGTTAAATGAGCGCGTTTACGATTATCAATGATATTGCATTGGAGTTACGCAGAAGAACTTTTGAAGCGATGCGCGATGCTGTCGGCGTTAGCTTGGGATTTTCTGATGAAGTCAATAATATTGTCCTGGACCCACCAAAAGAATCTTCAGAAGCAGGAACTCGATTATATTTATATTTATATCATGTCGGGATCAACAATGTACTACGTAATCAGGAATTACTTCGGGTAAGAGAAAGAGATGATGAATTACGATTACCACCACTGCCGCTTGAACTGAAATTTCTGGTAGCTCCAGCGGCAGATGAAGAAAACAACCAACTAATTTTAGGACGATTTCTTCAGTTTATATATGACACACCGTCTATTAATTCGATTAATGGAGCATTACTGGGTGATAGTTTTGGTGGTGCCAGTAAAGCGTTAAGACTAACTCCCGACCTGCTTAATGTAGAACAATTGTCACAGCTGTGGAATGCATTTAGTCAGCCTTATCGCTTATCCATGGCTTTTCAAGTGGATGTTGTTGCCATTGACTCTGCGCGAATGCCGATAGTTGCACCAAGAGTTGTTGAAACTATTTCTGTCGCTCGCACTAAGGAGTTAAATGAATGAACAGTGCCAGCGGATTTGAAATATCCAGTATTAACCAGACAATTATCAGTGGTCAGGTTTTGAATAGCCTGACTGGTGAATCAATCGAACACAAACTAGCGATCAAAACAAATATGCGCTTGCCTGGGAGTCTGGAATTTAAACCACTAAATGCACCGGTCAGTTTAAAAAGCGGCGGCTATTTTTCTGTTTCCGGTTCTCCAGAGAGAATATTACCAATACACCTGGACATGGCTGATTCGGTTGAATTCAAAATAGAAATCAGTGCTAGTGGTTTTGTGTCTATTGAAGACTTGATCATAGTAGCGGCACCAGAGGTTATGCCTGAACAGCGAAATGAAGAAATTTCAGGAAAACTTATGTCAGTCAACTTAATTGACGCGCCAATTATTTCAAAGGTCTATCAGTTGTTACCGGAGCCGGTAGGTCTGTCTGGATTATTGATTGAAGATAATGATCCGGCAAGTCCGGTTAATGGCGCTAATGTCAGAGTGATTGCGCCAGATGTTAGTAGTAGTGTTGTGACTAATCAGTTTGGAAGGTTCAGGCTCGAACAATTGCCAGTTGCTACAGCAGTTACTATTGAAGTTGATGTTGCAGGAGATTTAACCACGGTGGAGCATTTAGTTGATTATGCAACCGCCCTCAATACACGAGTTATCAGTTTGAACGGATAGGAGATTGATTATGGAGTACCTCGCCCCCGGTGTTTATGTAGAAGAAGTATCTTCAGGAAACAAACCCATTGAAGGCGCAAGTACCAGTACCGCAGGTGTTGTTGGTGTCACAGCCAGAGGACCGGTAAATACTTGTACACTAGTAACCAGTTTTGGAGAGTTTAGCCGAGTTTTTGGTGGCTTTTTAGATTATCGAACCTTCACCAACAACCGTGATGCACTGCCTTATGCGGTACAAGGTTTTTTCAATAATGGTGGTCAACGGGTTTATGTTTCCAGAATTATTGGACCAGCAGCAACTTTTGCCACGACTGATATTTATGCGCCACCTGTGGCGGATGATGCTGAAACGAATTTAGCCTTTCGCGCAGTTGAAGCAGGAACTATTTTAGTCGTGGATGATGACAGTAATATTGAAGATGAGGATGAGCTTCTCATACTCGATGATGTTCGCTCAGAATATGTGACAGTAGACGGTCCTCCGGTGACAACTAATCAGCTGAGGTTTACTAGTGGTGCCAGAATTGCTGCTGCCGATGGGCTTTCAGTCGTAGTGCAAGATATTACTCTCGGGGCAGATCTCTCCGCGGGCATCAGTGGTGATATGGTGGCGGGGGGAGGACTGGAACTCGAACAGGCAACAATTGCTACTCTTAATCAAAACGATATCATTCAAATTAGTGATTCAGAAAATTCCGCGATAACAGAATTCGTTACTATTACTGTTACTGCACAAGCCACTTTTGCTGAAGGTGGGCTTCTCTTTGATCATGATGCCGATACAACTAATATGCAATTGGTTGGAATGGCGGATACTCCAACCAGTGACACACTGGATGGTGAACTTGCCGTTTCAGACACTGAGGCACAGCTTGATTCGAGTGCAGGCTTTTCTGTTGGGGATGTTGTTCAGATTAATTCAGCCGAATTTGCGGTGGTTGCCGGAGTGCTCAGTAGCGTTACCCTCGATGCCGCTATTAACACCAGCCATGCTGCCGGAGTTCAAATTATCAAGCAAGTACCTTTATTGCGAGTTCATGCAAGATATCAGGGAGTATGGGGAAATCACCTGCGAGCAAGAGTAAGGGCTGCACATTTATTAGAAACTGCGGCGACAGATGGTGCGGCAATCAATGATACAGTGGTCGTTCTTGATGCAATTTTTGGCCTCGCCGCAGGAAGTTATATTGAATTTATGAGCGGCGAAACTGCTATTGAGACGCTTGAAGTTGAGTCAGTGAATCGAAGTAACAATGAAGTGACTTTTACTTCTCCGGTAACTGTGACAATTGCTGCCGGAACCAGCGCCCGTTCTAAGGAATATGACCTTTTCATCGAAAGGCTTGAAAACGGTGATGTGGTTGAGGCTGAATCATTTGAAATGTTATCAATGAGCCCGCTTCACAATCGTTATGGTCCAAAGGTTGTTGGTTCATTCAATCGAGCGACTAACACAGGAAGTCAATCAGGTGAATCGGATTTAGTCAGATTATCAGATCTGACTTTTCAAGATGATGGAACTGAAATTGCCGCGGCAGTTGCAGATCGTTCATCACAGCTTTCGTCGCTGGTTTCCCGCTTGATGGAAAATGGCCTTGATGATTTAGACAATATTGATGAGTTAACTTATATCGGTGATGAATCAGACGATCCTGAATCTCGAAGCGGTATTCACAGTTTAGAAAATGAAGAAAGTATCAGTATGGTTGCAGTGCCTGGACAAACAGATATTTCTTTGCAAAAAGTATTGGTGGGACACTGTGAAAAAATGCGATATCGATTTGCTGTACTGGAAACCCCGAGAGATAGTAATACTGCAGCAGCCATATCACATCGTCAAAATTTTGATACCACCCGAGCTGCCATTTATCACCCCTGGTTAATTAATCCTGATCTGTTTGGAGAGCGGGGGGATTTATTAAGAATCGCACCAAGTGGCCATGTTTTAGGAATTTTCGCACGTACAGATACCACCCGCGGAGTTTGGAAAGCGCCAGCCAATGAAGTTGTTCGCGGTATTTTACAGTTTGAAACAGCCATTACCAAAGGCCAGCAAGATATTTTGAACCCGGTGCATGTGAATGCATTCAGAGATTTTAGAACCGCCAATAGAGGATTACGTTTATGGGGAAGTCGTACTTTAAGTAGTGATCCTTCCTGGAAATACGTACCAGTGCGCAGACTATTTTTATTTCTGGAACAATCGATTGAACGAGGCATGCAGTTTGCTGTTTTTGAACCTAACACCGAAGCATTGTGGGCAACTGTCAAGCAATCGATCAGCAACTTCCTGATTAGTGTATGGCGCAATGGAGGTCTTGAAGGAGTTAAGGAAGAAGAAGCCTTTTTTGTGAACGTTGGTTACAACGTTACCATGACTCAGACCGATATCGACAATGGTCGACTGATTATTGAAGTCGGTGTCGCCCCAGTAAAACCTGCGGAATTTGTGATTATCCGAATCTCTCAGAAAACACGTGAAGCAACGGCATAAGTGCGAGGAATTAAATTATGGAAAACCCATTATTACAGTACAATTTTTTATTGGAAATAGGAAGCCCACCTGATCCAGCCGCTGGCTTTACCGAAGTGAGTGGTATTAATACAGAGACAGATATTGTTGAATATCGGGAAGGTGCAGACACCGCGACGGTACGTAAACTAGCTGGATTACGCAAATACGGGAATATCACATTAAAGCGAGGATATACGACCAACACTCTACTTTGGGATTGGCGACAAACGGTATTGGATGGTGCTACCGAAAGAAAGTCTGGTGCGGTTGTTCTATTAAACGAAGGAAGGGAGGCAACGCTTCGCTGGGAATTTTCAGAAGCCTGGGTATCAAAGTATGAAGGACCTGCACTTAATGCAACGGCCAATGAAGCCGCTATAGAGTCGATCGAAATAGCAGTTGAAGATGTGCGTTTGGTTGTGTTGTAGAGAATTCACTGATGATTTGTTTAACTGATAATCATCCTTTGGCGAGTGCTGGGTTGGTGCTTGATATTGACAAAAAGGAGTAATGTGTGAAAAGCCTGACAACTCCTGGTCTATATTTTGAATCTTTACAGCCATTGCAAATAACCGGGGATTTATTGCGTAGTGATATCACTGCGTTTATTGGTTATGCAGCAAAGGGACCAACTGATTTGCCGGTAAGAGTTGAATCCTGGAGCCAATTTATTGCTCTGTTTGGTGAAGCAATGACATTTGGATACCTGTCGTTTTCGGTTAAGAGTTTCTTTGAAAACGGCGGGGTAACCTGTTACGTCCTGCGAATTGCTGATCGCAATGCTTTGCCTGCACAACTTGAACTTAATAGTATTGATGGTTCTAAAAACTGGCGTGTACAAGCTTCTTTTAAACCGGGAGATATCATAGCAAATGAAGAGTCAGGAGCCAGCCGAAGTGATACTGCTGTGTTACAAAATATTGCCGCAGATGCAATGACAACACCACTTGATAATCCGGGCAGTTGGGGAAACTCTTTATGGCTTTCTATTAGTAAAAGTTCTCGTTTAAGTAGTAAAATTGAAACCATCGAAGAACAAGGATTTGCAACCCGTTTAGCTAATGTACATGGATTAGAAAACTACTCAGTGGTTGAACTTAGTCAGGAAAAAATATCGATTGATGGAAAAATTGAAAGAATTAAACGCAACATCAAAATTGAGTCGATTGACTATCCTGCCCGAAAGGTTTTGTGGAAGGAGTCTTTACTTGATAGCTCTGAACCATTTGATCCTTTGATACCAATAAAACTGGACACCCAGGAATTTGATATTCAGGTGGGTTTTGAAAATCGTATTATAGAAGAATTTAAAGAACTCAGTCCGCATCCACTGCATCAAAAAAGTTTACATCATTACATTACGCAAAATAGTCAAATGATTAGTTTTGAGTATTCTGATATGACGACTATTGATTGGTATGATTCGACATTTTGGCCGGAACCCATTATTCAACAACCGCTACAGTCAGGTAAAGATGGATTATCCCAAATTGATTCTTCAACTTATATTGATGCCATTGAGAAGATTGCCAAAGTTGATGAAGTTTGTATTGTTTGTGTTCCCGATCTTGTTTATCAATCGCCTCTGAATAAAAAGAAACCTGTTCCAGTTCTAGTAGCGAAAACCAATTGTTATTCACTAAATCCTCCCGATTCAGGGCTTGTTTTTGGACTAGTGAATGATGGTTTGAATCCCTTAGCGAATGTTTTTGTCACTGATGCCGCAACTGGCAAAACGGTTAAGTCAAATAGAAAAGGGCATTTTACTATCGAGGCAGTTGATATTAGTTTAAGAACGCTCAGGTTCGAGAAGTCCGGGTTTGAGCCGGCAGAGATACAACTGTTCAGTGTTCAAAATAAGCCGTTGGAACCAGTAACATTTAGCCTGGCACCGTTGGCAATTCCAAGAACTCTTCCATTGCAGGAAATTCTGGAAGTACAATCTGCGATGCTTAATCCGGCCATTCTGGGAAAATATAAGTTTGCTCTACTTGACCCACCATCACCCAGTTTAAAAACGGATGAGATTCGAAACTGGCGAAGCCAGGTAGGAGACTCTGATTCTGGCGCAATATTCTATCCGTGGTTAGCTACGCCCTCCTTAAATATACAGGAAAGCGAGGTATCGTTTATACCTCCTTGTGGTCATATTTCGGGTGTACTTGCAAAAATGGATCTTCTTGAAGGACCTCATCGTTCCCCTGCAAATATCAGAATCAGGTTTGCTAAAGGCTTGAGCCAGGTTGTTGAAGAAAGGCAACATGGAGTAATTAATTCTGAATCAATTAACGTGGTCAGAAGTCTTCCTGGGCAAGGGATCAGATTGCTCGGTTCCAGAAGCCTGAGCAGCAGTGCAGAGTGGCGTTATTTTAATGTTAGAAGGCTCGTTTTTGCTTTAGAAAAAACACTTGAGCAAACACTTCAATGGGCTGTCTTTGAATCAAATACCAGTATATTGCGCCAGGCAGTAGTACTGGCAATATCAACATTGCTTCAACGACTTTGGCTGTCTGGAGCATTGGCTGGAAAAACAGAAAATGCCGCTTTTCAAGTCAAATGTGATTTTGATAATAACCCACAAAGTCAAAGAGATCAGGGAAAGTTATTAGCTGAAATTGCAATTGCCCCCTCAATTCCATTTGAGTTTATAAAAATTCGTTTTGGTAAAACACTAGATGCAATAGAGGTTACAGAATAATGGCAATTGATATCCCAAGGTTTGATCCGTTTCCTGCATTTAATTTTTATATTGGATTGATTGATACCAGTAGCGCCTTAAAAACTCTGGTAAGCAGTGTATCCAGTTTTGCGTTAGGTGGTTTTTCAGAGTGTAGTGGTTTAGACGCTAGCCTTGAAATTCACGAATTGAAGGAAGGCGGAGTAAATGATCGAGTACATAAATTTCCAACACGAACCAGCTTTTCTAATATTACGCTAAAACGGGGGGTTGGTTTTGGTGAAGATCTCTGGTTATGGTACGAAGAGTTTCTAAATGGGGAAGGTACCCGTAGAAACGGATTAATCATACTGGCAAATGAATTAAGAGTGCCGATTAAAATCTGGAGTTTTGAAAAGGCTATTCCAATAAAGTGGGCTGGTCCAGCACTTAATGCAACAACTAGTGCAGTCGCTATTGAAAGTGTTGAAATTGCTCATGAAAAATTGTCCCTGTTAATGTCCCCCGGTAAAGCGCTAGACAGTGTTATTGACGCAGTATTTTAACCGGTAGATTGTGAGTTTTGACTGGCGCATAAAATATAATTAGTAGCAGTTTTAAAATTTAGAGAGGAACCAATGGCTGATGTAAGAATAAATGAAATTGATAGTCAGGTCACGATAACTGATGCTGACTCACTGCTCACTCCTGAAATAATGAACCGCCTGGTTACAGCGGTAAGCCAGCGTCTCGAAGAAAAGGAACGTATGTCAAAAATTGCTGATGATGACCGGCGGTTAGTGGAAGGAGCTTCGCGTTAATCATGGCCAAACTCAGCTTTCAAAAGCTCGATCATTCTAAAAACACTATTGGTGATCCAATTGAGGTTGCATATAACCCGGCGGAGCTAAATTTTGGCCAGGCAGCTAATTATGCTGATATCAATATTCCAGGCATTGATGCGCCTATCTTACAGTTCGTCAGAGGTAGTACAGAGACATTAAGTCTTGAGTTATTTTTTGACTCTACTGAAAACGGTACAGGTTCTTCTGCTGACTCTGTTACAGAACTGGTCGACCCATTTTATCAACTGGTTAAAATTTCAGGTGACTTACATACTCCGCCGTTAGTCAGAGTTGTCTGGGGTGAACATTTTCCCGGATTAAGAAATGATCAAAGTGTCAGGCCGGTTCCTGCATTTGATTGTGTGGTTGTTTCATGTAATAGAAAATTTATTTTATTTAGTCCAGAGGGTACGCCATTGAGAGCTGTTGTGACCCTTGCGTTACGTGAATATCGAACGCTTGAAGAGCAACTTCAGGCGCTAAATTTACAGTCTGCTGATCATACCCGTGTACATATTGTTCAAGAGGGAGAAAATTTGCCATTAATTGCTTATCAGGCTTATGGTAAAGCGAGTAACTGGAGAGTGATTGCTGAGGCAAATGACATTAGTGATGCTAGACAATTAATTGCGGGCAGTGTGCTATCGCTGCCACCGACGGTGTGACCGATGACCACACTTATTTATCAAGACCAAAACTTCCTCGCTCCACAGTTTCTGATTAAACTGCAAGGTCAAAATCTGGGCAATGAAGTGGTTCGTGACGTGCTTCAGGTTTCATATAAGGATGATTTGGAGAACCTTGACTCATTTGAATTTTCATTACATGACTGGGATTCTATTTCCCGTACAACAAAATATAGCAGTCCCTATGATGAAAATGGACAACTGAAAAAATTGGCTGGCACTGATTTTGATGTGCCAAACTTTGAGCCGGGAGCAAGAATTGAACTTTATATGGGGTATTACGGAACCGAAGAACCTGTGTTAATGATGTCCGGTAAAGTTGCTTCGTCATCGGTTAGTTTTCCTGCTGCAGGTACACCAATTTTTACAGTTCGTGTTTTGAATTTATTATTGGACTTACAACGGACTCAGGAAAACTTAACATTTGAAGATAAGACTCCGAGTGAAATAGCCGGGGAAATAGCTTCTAATCTTGAAATTGAACTTGAAACTAATCCTGGTGACGAGTTATCGATTCCATTTATCGGAATGAATAGTGAATACCCCATTATATTTTTAGCCAGACTGGCGCGTAAGCAAGGTTACGATCTGTTCGTTAATCTGGAGGACGAAGAAACCCCCAGACTTTTTTTTGGTTTGCGACAAAATCCAGTTGAAGAATATGAACTCGAATGGGGCAAGTCACTCATTCAATTTACCCCGACGTTGAAGTTAAAAGATCAGAAAGAAAAAGTTGTAGTAAGAGGCTGGAACGCAGAAGAATCTGGAAGTAATCGTGCGATAGAAGCAGAAGCAAGCTGGAGTGATTTAGATATCAGTATGCCCGATGAAAAATTATTGGAACAAATTGAGTTTGCTACAGAAAACGCAGTTGAAGAAATTACAGATCAACCTGTTTCAAGTGAACAGGCCGCTTTGGAACTAGCTAAAGGTACTTTACGTCGGTTAGTTCAGCAAGTGATCACTGGAACTGGTTCAACAGTTGGCACACCAAAATTAAGAGCCGGTAGCAGGTTAGTCATCAAGGCCCTGGGACTTAGATATTCATACAATTATATTGTTTATGATAGTACCCATAAAATAGATGGAAACGGTTATACAACTGATTTTAGTGCCCGAATGGAGGTTGTCAGTGGTTGATCTTAATCGTGTTTCTGGTGTGGTCATCGGAATTGTTTGTGATCTGGAAGATCCAGACGGGTTAGGAAGAGTGAAAGTGTCTTATCCCTGGTTGGGAGGAGAGCCGGTAAGTAGCTGGTGTCGTATTGCCTCGCCTATGGCTGGTGGAGAGCACGGATTCTATTATTCACCAGAGCTGGAATCCGAAGCGTTGGTAGCATTTGAACATGGTGATTTTAATCGTGGCTATATTGTCGGCTATCTGTGGAGTGGTGAAACACCATTACCAACACAAGAGTTAGAGCAGAGGTTAATTAAGAGTGTCACTGAACAACAGATTTTACTTGATGACCGGAGTGGTGAAGAGGGGATCACCATTAGTGATTCTCACGGTAACAGTATCACCATGAATAAGGATGGAATTGAGATAAAAAGTGACAAGAAAATAACGATTAATGCGACTGGAGAATTAGAAGCTGTTGGTTCTCCGATAAACTTGAATCCGTAGACGATATGCAAGTTATTTACCCAACAGAAATAGGGGTTAGCGGCATTTATCTTGTGGGTTATCGAAGAGGGTTATTAAGTGGTTCAGCTCAGCAGGTAGGTTCGATAATTATCAAGCGAAGTTATCGCATTGTCGATGGAAAACTTGAACCAGTGGCCGATCCAATTGGAATAAGAACGATGGACGAACAGCAACAACTGGCATTTGGAGGCGAAATATTTTCAATGACAATTTTTGAAAGCGATCTAATTGTTTATAAACCACGGGCTGATTTAATTGTCAGGGGTAGCTATGTTAGTTCGAATAGCTATGTTGCAAAAGTTATTCAGTCTGGCGACGAACAAATCTGGTTGCAGCGACCTGTGGCATCGCTTGCAAATCCGATTACCGATGCTGATGCAGCACATAATATATTTGGTTGGGAGCAACGCTGGTTTGATGCTAGAAAAAATATTGGGATCGTACCTGTTTCTGAACCTGTCACTGCTGTTCCTGATTATTCCAGTTTCAATAATGCTTATTTTAATGCATATCGGCGTATTTTTAAGCAGGGAGGTTTTCCGTCACAGCAGTTCCAGCATGACGCAACTATCAGCATCGAAAGAACCCCTGATGGTGAAGGCGCCGCAATTGAGGTTAGTCGCTTTTCTTTGGGAAATGAGGAAATATCAGCCCGCCTATATCTATATGAAGGAAAGGGGAAGGATGCTAAAAAGTTCTGGTGTTGTCAAAAATTAAATAATTTTCATCTCGATACATTGGTCATTACTCCAGGCGATAATGAAGTCTACGCGGTTTGGCGAAATGTCTGGGATTTCAATCAGTATCCTCAGAGTAGTTACCGATTGTTATCGGTGAGTGTTGAGGAGCAAAACTAATGGCAAAGCCAATTGCGGTTGCAAAAAATATTGCTTTTGCGTTTCCTAATGTATGCAACACCTCAACACCTGGTGGGCCTGTTCCAATTCCTTACCCCAATATAGCACAACTTTCTGATGCTACTCCTGTTTCAAATACTGGTAAGGAGTTATTGGTTGGTGGTACTCATGTGATTGTTGAAGATTCTGTTGTGGCAACATCTTCCGGGGATGAACCTGCTATCCCCGGCACCAATTCTGGAAAATGTGAAATGACTGAATATAGCGGTAGTGTTTTTTATAATGGAAAGGGAATCGTTCGCTTTGCTGATCAAACCTCACAAAATAATGGCAATGCAGTTGGAATGGTTTTATCGGCTGAGCCATCTGTCATGGTGGGAGACTAATATGGGGAGTTTCTTAGGTAAAGGGTTTAAATTTCCTATCCGAATAAATGGTCGAGGTGGACTTTCTTATGTATCGGCGGAAGAAGCAATTACTGAAAGTATCTGGATTATTCTTAGTACTCCAATGGGAAGTCGAGTGATGGAACCAGAATTTGGCTGTCATATACATGATTTTTTATTCGCGCCCAACAACCCGAATACAGTTGCATCGATTGTACATAGCATCCAAAAAGCTCTGGTGCGTTATGAACCAAGAATTGATGTGATGGATGTGCAGGCGAAAGCCCATCCGGAAACACCTAATATATTGCTTATTAATATCGATTACAGAGTACGTGCTAATAATGCCATGCACAATCTGGTTTATCCATTTTACATCAACGAGGGAGTCGCCTGATGAGCTTGCAAGCACCCAATTTAGATAGTCGTACATTTGATCAGCTGGTTAAAGAAGCAAGAGATCGGATCCCTCGATTTACCCCTGAATGGACAAATTTAAACGACTCTGATCCCGGTATGACTTTAATAAAACTTCAAGCGTGGCTTACAGAGACGCTCCTTTATGAAGTTAATCGTGTCCCCGAATTAAACTATATAAAGTTTCTACAATTACTCAATATTTCACCAACTCCGGCAAAAGCGGCAAAAACTGATTTATATTTCATGCCAAAAAAACTTGATCGTTCAACTGATCCACTAAGTTTCTTTATTCCAAAAAATGCTCAAGTTCAAGCGGATGATCCAGATCTGACTACACCGGTTATTTTTGAGACGGATCGAACTCTTAAAGCGATCAATGGAACTATAGCAACTGTAATTGCAAGTAATAGTAGTGGTGCAACCCAGGCAAAAACACTGGTTACCGCTTATGATTCAGAAAAAATTGAAACCAGTATCAACTATAGTTTTTATCCATTTGGTGAGCAACCTGCAAATAATAACGTTTGTTTAATCGGCATCCTGTTAAGACCAAGTAGAAAACCTGGTGAAGATTATAGTCAGGATGTTTTTCCATCGGGAGAGCTGGATCTTGCTGTTAACGCATCACAAGTTTTTGATCTGGATGATAGTGGAAATAAAATTGATGGGCCTTTGGGTGCTCAGTGCTTATTACCCCATGAACAGTTAGCAAGTAGTAGTTCGGTAGACTGGAGTGTGTATATTGGTACAAATCATTCAGCTGAGTTTATTGATGAAGAAGAAAATAGTTCGGGATGGCAGACATTGTTTCCTGCGAGTGATGGAAGTGCCGGGTTGTCAAGAAGTGGACATTTATTATTAACAATTCCCGAAGATATTAGTCAGGTTAGCCTATATCAATTACCAAGAAGCCTTTGGTTAGAAATGGGCTTAAAAAAACTCCCTTCTAATGGTGCTGAATTACTCTCTGACCTAGATGATAGTGAATTAAATTTCAATGTTGAAAGTATCAAGGAAATAGACTGGGAGACAATTGTTCCTGCTTCTTTTCTCACAGATGTGGAAGATATATGTGATGATTTTAGTGGCTTAAAAAGTCTATTGGCAAGTATTGAAAATCAGTTAACACCTACAAACCTGAGCCGTGAGGAATGGTTAAAACTTGACTTGGGTTATAGTGATCCACAAATCCCGGAACATTCAATGGCCTGGCTTAAAGTGAAAGTCAACACTGCAAGTTATCAGCCTTCTTTACTAAGTGGTTTTTATGTTAATACTGTTCCGGCAACCGCAGCGGTGACCAGAATAGAAGAGAATCTGGGACAATCCGATGGTCGACCTGCACAATCATTCACTCTGGCTAAAACCCCGGTTTACTTTGCTCCTTCTACTCAATCCCCTGATATAGAACTGGATGTGATTGAAGCTGGTCAGGCTGAGCGTTGGCAAAGAGTTGATGATTTTTATCAATCTGATAGTCAGTCAAAGGTATATCTGCTTGATCCAGAGTCTGGTAATGTACATTTTGGTGATGGTGTTAATGGAAGTATTCCGGTTGCAGGGGCTAGTATTCAGGTACGACGCTATAGGGTTGGTGGCGGCGAAGAAGCCAATGTTGGGGAAAAAACAGTAACAAAATTAAAAACCAGCTTGCCGTTAATTGATTCAGTTATAAATCTTCGTCCAGCGATTGGTGGCAGTTCAGTTGAGTCGGTTGAAAATACCCGATTACGCGCACCGCATGATCTGAAAACCAGAGAGCGTGCGGTAACCGCAGAAGATTTTTCATTTTTAGCCAGGCAGACGCCGGAAGTTGCAATCCATTCAGCATATGCTCTGGCCCGAAGAGCGCTTGATCCGCTAACTCAATCATTGAATGAAGTGGATGGTGCGGTTACAGTTGTCATACTACCAGAGAACTCCAAACAGGATTTAGTTCAACCCAGTGAGGCACAACTGCGTGCTGTTTGTGAATACCTTAACCGCAAACGATTAATCACAACGGAGCTTTATGTTACAGGCCCTCGCTATGTTAATTTCGAAAAAATTCAGGCAGAGATTAAAGTTGCGCAAAATGCCGATTTAAAAGCTGTTGCTGATTTGGTTCAGGCTGAATTACTTCGGTATTTTCATCCCCTTAAAGGAGGAGAGGATAGTAAAGGATGGCCGTTTGGCGAAGATGTCTATTTTGGAAATGTCTATCAATTGATTCAAATGATTCCGGGAGTCAACCGAGTCTTTGGACTTCAATTGAAATTGCAGGGCATAACAACCAGTGATTGTTCCGATTCAATTGTTTTGCCAGAAGGGCATCTTATTTATCTTAAAGCAGAAACTATTAATCTGAAGGTGAGCTATGATCAGCGTTAAGCCTTCGTCGACACCCTTTTTACGCCTGGATGCTAATACCGGTTGGCAACAATCCTCCATTAATAGTGAAGTGCTGATTGATCCTGTCAGTGCTGGTTTACGTTTAGGAAAACCAGGAGTTTTCCCGATCTCTCCATTTGAACCTTTTGGCAGTTTTGGTGGGATGACTTTACCAAAAGGGATCAGCGTTTCTGATGAAGGACGTGTTCTACTGGTTGATAGCCAGAATAATAGAATTCTTTATTTTGATTCACTAACCGCCAAAGCGCTATTAGCTGACAGTAAGCAATTCGATGAGACTCAGTTACTATTTAAACCACTTTGGGTACAGCCTGAGCAGAATATTAATTCAGCTGAACATCCTGAATTAACTACTATAGAGTTACCTGGAGCTTATCAGTTGAACGGCCCTACAGATGTGCTCTTTTCGGGGCGTTCTGAAGTGCTGATTGCTGATGGTAATAATCATCGGATTCTTATTTATAACTGGCCGGAATTTCGTCTACGAAAAATCATCAGTCTGGGTGACGGTATTCCTGTGGCAATTGCAATGGATAGTCGTAAAAATCTCTATGTGGTTGATTCTCTTCATCGTAAAGTCTTACGTTACAATCGACTTTGGCAACTTGATAAAAATTTTGATAATGGTGAAAAATGGTTTACAAAACCGGCGTTTATTGCGATTGATAACGAGGATAATATATTCGTTATTGATACTAACCCTGCCCAATTATTTAAATTTAGTCAACAGACAAAATGGCAACAGGTAAACCATGCCGATGGAACTTTTTTTTCAAATTCATTTTTAATTCCGCCACTTAGCGTCAGCTCTAATGGACTGAAATATCCACAATCAGGTAAAACAAATTGTGAAGCCCTTAATCTTGAACTGATTGATATTGATAAATCCGGGTATCTGCGAGGAACCGGACTGCCTATAGTTGCGTTGCCCAAAAGTATCAGGTTACCTATGAGTGGCCACTATATATCAGCCCAGTTTGATAGTGAGATAAGCGGTAGTCAATGGCATCGTATCGTTCTGGATGTTCAAGTTCCAGCAACTGGCAGATTATTGATTCAGAGCTATACCAGTGATCGAGAATCTGATGATAGCGAGTTATCCAATATAGAATGGTCACAACCTATGATCATATCAACCGCTGAGTTTCAGCAGCACCCTGAAATGTTAATTCAAAGTGGTCCCGGTCGTTACTTAAGAATTAAGCTGTCATTTAGCGGCAATGGCCATAGCTCACCGGAAGTTAACAGTATATTAATTTATGGACACCGTAGTAGCGCTCTAACCCACCTGCCTCCCCCATTTAAACAAGATCCTGAAAGTCGATTTTTTCTTGACCGATTTCTCAGCTATTTTGATACCGTCCAACAGGAAATCCGATTCTTAATGCAAGATTTTACCCGTTATCTTGATCCGGACGGTGTTCCTGAAGGTGAGTTTCTGGAATGGCTCGGTAGTTGGTTTGATTGGCAGTTTTTGACTCAGTGGCCAGTAGATCTGCGTCGAGAGATGATTAAGAGCTCAGTTCAATATTTCAAAATTAGAGGAACTCTGCAGGGTTTAAAACAGATGCTGCAATGGCATACGGGTTTATCTGGCGAACAACCACAGATTATTGAGCACTACAGATTAAGAAAGTATTTTTCTGTCGCTCAGGCCAAAGAGGAAAATGCGACTAGCTGCTTATCCGATTTATATATTGGACAAAAAAAGCTTTCTCCCTCTTTTGATAAGCTGGCTCATTGGTTTAGCGTTATTGTTCCTGCAAGTGTCGTTTCGAATGAAGAGTCATATAAAACATTAACTCTTCTAATCGAAGCACAAAAACCCGCACACACTGCATTTCAACTGTGTATTTTTAACCCTGGAGTGAGAATAGGAACCCAGTCTTCTATTGGTGTAGATACCTGGCTTGGAGGCTATCCTGTGGAACAACTTGGAACAATTAATTTAGGGCAATCTTCTCGTCTTGAACATCATGGTAATCGGCGAGAAGTAATTGGTAATAAAATTTTGCAATCAACATGGCACAAGGAAAAGGCAAATGGCTACTGAAGAGTTAACATGTATCCCTTGCGGATTGAGTAAACATTCTAGAAATCATTATTTTAATGGTAAATTACTGGTAGAGAGAGATTTTGTTGATGAACAAATCTATCATATTGCTAAGCGACGCATGCTTAGCGCGGTACTCCATGGAAGTGGAAGTGTTTGCGGTCTGAAATTAAAACAACACCCTTCTCCGGATTGCCAGAAAGATTATATTTATGTTGAGCCCGGGGTAGCAATTGACTGTTGTGGCAGAGATATTGTTGTTACCAAAAATGAACCAATTCCTATCAGTAAACTGATTGAAAAAGCTGGGCTGGAGTTTGATGGTTCACAAGATCTGTTTGTTGCCATTAAATATCAGGATGTTGCTGCTGAGCAAATCCCGGTGATTCTACCTGATTGTGATTGTGCAGATAAGGATCAAGCACCCAACCGGATTGAAGAGTGTTATGAGTTTTCTGTCTTTGCCAGTGAATCTGGAGAAGTCGAATTAGTTCGTCCTCCAATTGATGCAAAACTTGACTGGTTGCATACGATTAACTTTTCCGAACAAAAACCTGCTGCACTCGCCGTTGATCATCAATTGCAGCAACTTTATGTTGCGGGTTTACCTGACGATAAGGAATCACGTGCTAGAATTTTTGTTTATCGCACCGATAATCATGATCTGGTCACCGCGTTAAATGCCGGTAGTTCTCCATCTGATTTAATTGTCTCTGCATTGGGAGAATACATTTTTCTGGCAGATGAACAATTAGCCGGCAACACAGATATTGGGGAACTACAAGGGATTGCTATTTATAGAGAGTCAGGTATTAGAGCAGAACCCGATCCTGTTGCCTATATTGACTTAGGTGAACCTTGCAAACTGGCAATTTCACCGACGACCGGTGCGTTATTTGCACTGAAGCTTAATTCCGGCGAACTGATAGCATGGTCCGAAACAGAACTACATCAGTGGTTAGCAAACGATGCGGGTAATGGCTTACCTGAACCTTCCGGACCGCCAGTCTCACACTCTATTAACCTGGTTGAGTTTTCGGTTCCTGATGGATTAGATATCAGCGGAACCAATTTGATGAATATAGGCGCAAATGGTTTGTTTGCCTACATTGTTAATCCTTCAGCAGAAGCGAGTAAATCTGTTTCTGTAATCAGTATAGCGAGACTTTTTGCCGATGAAGATGAGTCGAGCGTTGTAACAACTCCGACTTTGCCGGGGGTTGATAGTAGCGAGCGGGCAGTCGCGATCAACACAAGCGTTGCAGACTCAAAATTTATTTTCTTGCTAACTCAATCTGCAGATGATGGAACCGCTTTTCTTCGTCGTTTTGAGTGGCGTAGAGAAAGCTTAATTTTTGCGGCCAGTGGCCGTGGTGGTTTTTGGCAGGGACAAGTTTCCGATTTAGCCATTTCGGCGACAGAAAAATGGGCTTATATA
>CBDUHU010000006.1:0-19138 GCA_965366725.1 uncultured Kangiellaceae bacterium | reverse complement strand
ATTGGTGCAAGGCTTGCGCTTAAGGTTGAAATGACCCAAATGCCTGAACTGGTAGCAATGCTTCATAGCTTTGTTGGCCTTGCTGCGGTCGCAGTCGGTTACAATAGTTTTCTCGAGCACTCAGCTATCAGCGGTATTATGCTCAACATTCATCTGGTTGAAGTTTTTCTGGGGGTTTTTATAGGCGCCGTAACATTTACCGGTTCTATTGTCGCCTTTGGCAAATTAAATGGTGTGCTCAGCAGTAAATCTTTGATGCTACCCCATCGACACAAACTTAACTTGCTTGCTGGAATTATCAGCTTTGTATTAATGATCTATTTTGTACAACAGGAAGGACACTTGACATCATTGATTGTGATGACGGTTATTGCGCTGGTATTTGGTTGGCACCTGGTTGCTTCTATTGGTGGAGCTGATATGCCGGTGGTAGTGTCAATGTTAAATTCTTACTCAGGTTGGGCAGCAGCAGCAGCAGGTTTTTTGTTAGGCAACGACTTATTAATTGTTACCGGTGCACTAGTAGGTTCTTCTGGAGCGATCTTAAGTTACATTATGTGCCGTGCGATGAACCGCTCTTTTATCAGTGTAATCGCAGGTGGATTTGGTACCGATGTGGTTGTTTCTGGTGATCAGGATTATGGCGAATATGTGGAAACCAATGCAGCAGATGTTGCAGATATGCTACGCAATGCAAGATCTGTGATTATCACTCCTGGATATGGTATGGCGGTAGCTCAGGCACAGAACCCTGTATTTGAAATTACCAAAATGCTACGTGACAAAGGAGTCAACGTTCGGTTTGGAATTCATCCGGTTGCGGGTCGCTTGCCGGGTCATATGAATGTATTGCTAGCTGAAGCACGTGT
Source organism: uncultured Kangiellaceae bacterium (assembly GCA_965366725.1). Taxonomy (GTDB): domain Bacteria; phylum Pseudomonadota; class Gammaproteobacteria; order Enterobacterales; family Kangiellaceae; genus Aliikangiella. Next base: position 18,269 of record CBDUHU010000006.1, on the reverse strand, counting down.
TCCTTACGATATTGTGTTAGAAATGGACGAAATTAACGATGATTTTTCCGATACCGATGTGGTCCTTGTTATTGGTGCAAATGATACGGTTAATCCTTCGGCAGCTGAAGATCCCAATAGCCCGATAGCCGGAATGCCAGTGCTTGAAGTTTGGAATGCAAAGCAAGTAATTGCGTTTAAACGTTCAATGAACCCTGGCTATGCTGGTGTTCAAAACCCACTCTTTTTTAAGGATAATACTCAAATGCTATTTGGGGATGCTCGGGATAGTGTTGAGAACATTGCCAAGGCAATATGAAGATAAACCTCATTCAATAGGGCTTCTAATCGGTCAAGCAGGTATGGTTGAATGAGGCTTGAATGAGTCATAGTCAGATAGTGGTTTTTAAACCAGACTCAGATAAATACTGGCTCAGTGCTTGCGATGTTCTGGAGTACTGAGTCAGATATTAAAATGAAATTCTACCCATAAAAGTCTTGCAGAGCCTTTTTTGTACAGGTTTTAATTAAAAACGTTCTATTCTGAAGGGGTCAATGTTGACCTTTGACTGGTTGCCATGAATGATGTCGCTAATAATATCGGCGGTCACCGCTGCCTGAGTTAGCCCCAGGTGTTGGTGACCAAATGCAAAAAGGATCTGTCTGTTTTTAGAAGAGCGACCAATGATTGGTAATGAATCAGGAAGTGATGGCCGATGTCCCATCCAACGGCTTGCTTTCGAATAATTGATTTCAGGCAAAAGTTCTTTGGCATATTGATAGAGTGCTTCTGCTCTCTGATAATTAGGAGCATTGGTTAACCCGGCCAATTCAACAGTACCGGCAAGACGTAACCCCTGCTCCATTGGTGTCATGACAAAAGAACGCTCAAAGGATGTGACAGGTCGGGTGATTTCGACTTGTGCTTCAGGCAACATCAAGTGATAGCCTCTTTCGGTTTCAAGCGGGACTTTATGACCTGCATTAGCGGCTAACTGCTTGGACCAGGCGCCGCACGCAATAATAACTTCTCTGGCAACTAACTGACCTGAAGAAGTATTCAAATGAACATTCTGATCATTCTTATATTCTAGAGAAAGAACTTCTTTTTTGACAAATTTTCCGCCAGCTTGGGTAAAATTTTCCGCAAGTGCGGTAACCAGATAGTGTGGATTAATACTATGAGCTGTATCGGGGAAAAAGAGTCCGCCGCTGATGTGTCCCGATAAATTTGGTTCCAGTTGCAGTACTTGCTGAGTATCAAGCTGCTCTACATTGATATTGTGTTGACCAAGTAATTCTGCGTGTTTACGATTTTTTCTCATACCTTTTTCAGATTGACAGATGGTTAGCGCTCCGTGGCAGGTCATTAGGGAAGTTAGTCCGTTACGCTCCAATAAGCGCTGAAAACGTTTGATTGAAGGTCTGTTAAGTGTTTTAAGTGCCGCGATTGAGTGTTGAGTTTTATGTGGCATAGCTGCCCAACTAAAACGAAATAGCCAGGGGAGTAGTTTTGGAAGATATGACCACTGAATACTTAGTGGTCCCAGTGGATCCAGTAGCAATTTTGGTACGGTTAACAGGGTATTAAAGTTTGCTAATGGTAAAATAATGTCAGTCGCAAAGTGGCCTGCATTTCCTTTGGAGCAACCCTCACCTGGAAGTTCTCTATCAATGAGTAAAACTTGTTTTTTCTCATGTTGTAGTCGTTCGGCGATAGTAGTACCTATAATGCCGGCGCCAATTACAGCGACATCTGCAATATTTTGACTCACTTCTGGACTCCTTAATTATTGAGAGAGTAATTGATATCCAAATGGATCATCAATCGAGTGAGAGGGAGTGGTAAACCACTTAGCGCCTTTTTCCGTAATATAGAAATGATCTTCCAGGCGAATTCCAAATTCTCCCGGCAGAACTAACATAGGTTCATTGCTGAAACACATTCCGGGTTTTAATGGCGTATCGTCACTTTTTACAAGATATGGCCATTCATGAATATCCAGGCCAATACCGTGTCCGGTTCTATGTGGTAATCCCGGAAGTGTGTAGCCGGGTCCAAAACCTTGTGAAGTAAGATATTGGCGAGCAGCAGTGTCAACTTCGCCACAGGTAATTCCTGGCTGGGCTTTTTCGAAGGCACAAGCCTGTGCCTTTTTTTCTATTTCCCACATTTTCCGTTGATGTTCATTGGCCTCGCCAAAGACGTAGGTACGGGTGATATCGGAATTATATCCGTGTAATAGGCAACCCGTGTCAATCAAAACAATATCATTATTTGAGAGTGTTTTTGGGGTTTTTACACCGTGAGGAAATGAGGAGTCTTCGCCAAATAATACGATACAAAATGAAGAGCCAGAGGCACCAACCTTTTGATGTGCAAGGTTGATAAATTGAGTGACCTCTTCTGTGGATATTCCTTCATAGAGAATTTTAGCGGCAGCCTTGTGAACTTCAATAGTCATGTTTTTGGCGAGTTGTAGTAATTCAAGTTCAGTCTCTGACTTACACATTCTGCAGCCTGCGGTAATTAATTTTGCGTTAACTAATTCAAAATTTGAAGATGCCTGGCGAATTCCGTCAAAAATGAAAAAGGCAGCAGACTCATCGATCCCAAGACAACCTTGTTCTATATGCATGTTAGCTAACACCTGAATAACTAAATGATAAGGTGATTCATCTTCATGCCAAGGGTTGATAACTCCTTCTATCTGAATAAAGCTCTCAAGCGTATTCACTTCAAAGTGAGGAGCAATATATTCGAGCTTTCCATTTGCCGGTAAAATTGCACCTACCAGACGTTCACTCGGGTGCCAGCGAGTGCCTGTAAAATAATGAAGATTGGTACCTGCATTTAAATAAATAGCGTCAATGCCGTGCTGTTGCATCATATTTTGTGCATCTTTGATCCGTTGTTGGTACTCACTAAGTTGAATAGGTTGTGCCTCTAAAGCCATATTAGTGAGCTTTTCCAATGCCTGTTCTTGAGTATATCCACCAACGCCAATAGTCATTTTTAATTCTCTTCAATGATTTATTTTAAATCTGGTAGCTATAAGCTTCGACCAGAAAAGTTTATCGAGGCTAATATGATAAAGTATAAGTTTATTGTATACAATATTAATTTATAGAAAGTGAAGTGCTTTCAATTAACCAATGTAACTTTCTTCTCTGTTTAGAGCGGTAATATTAACACTATTGACCTAATTATCTTTTTATATTGGTAATTACGTCACAATAAAATTATCATCCAGATCTTGACACTTCATTTTGGCAGTTGAGGTGTTTTATTTGAAGATTAAACAAACTTTTAGGAAATTTTACAAAAATGGGTAAACAGAACATCGCCGCAGCGGCATTACTTTTTATCAGCAATATAGCCATTGCTGATAATTTGGTTGAAAACGGATCTTTCGAAAACACATCTGTTATTCAGGGAAGCTGGTCATATCTAAATGAACTGCCTCACTGGGAGTTAACTGGAAGTCGTGGCGCCAAATTTGAAGTACAAACTTCAAGACTAAATATCATTGAAGCTCAACACGGCTCTCAATATGTAGAACTTGATTCCACTAACAATTATGGGATTAGACAAAACATATTGACTGAAACAGGTGCGAGCTATGAGATTAAATTTTATTACTCTCCTCGTATGAATAATAGAGCTTCGACAAACCGTGTTGAAGTTCTTTGGAATGGTCATTGGGTTCAGACACTACAATCTTCACGTAAAGGCTGGCAGGAGTTTACTTTTAATGTTATTGCAAACTCGCCAATTACTAGCTTTGAATTAAGGGGGGCAGGGCGATCAGAATCCTATGGTGGGTTTGTTGATAATGTTTCAATTAAGAAAGTTATAACAGAGCCGCTAGCCTGTGAAGGTGGTCTATACGGAATTAATAATTATGGTTCTGTGGATTCAGGAGTCATTTTTCATTTCGATCTGGCTGACGGCTCTGCCACTCAGTTAAGTGGTATTCCCAGTACGGCTTCTAATATTGCCTCGCATGATGGTAAGCTTTATTTTGTTGAACAGTTAAGTTCAAAGTCTCGAGAATCTAGAATTCTGGGTTATGATATTGAACAGCAGCAGTTATTTTCAGAAGTGGCGACTAACTCGTATCCAATTTATCGATCAGTGATTAATGCTGACGGTGAAAGCATTAGGGCGACAAGTAAGACTTACATGTATGACTTTGACCTGGCTTCTGGACAAAAATCAGTACTTGGCAAAATGGTATACTCTGGAGATAGTTTTAAGCATGGTGATATCGAGTATGATGGTGAAACACTGTATGTGCTTACTGGTCAGGCGTTATATACAATTGATCCTGACTCGATGGAGTTAACTGAATTATTTAAACATTCAATTAACTGGGCTTCAGGTTTTGCCATTGGCCATGATAATAAAGCTTACGTATCCGGTCGTAAGGAAGGTGAAAATGCCAGGATTTACCAGTTGGATCTTGATACAGGCGCCGCAACTGAGCTTTTTGAAACCAGCGGACACATTAACGACTTAACATTTGTTGATAATTTCTGCCAAATAAATTGATAAGCTTGGCTTAAAGGTTATTTTTCGAACCATTAATCAGGAACCAACGGTGATATTTGAAGTTGGTTTCTGATAGTTGAGCTACAAAAAATACTCTACTGAATAATCCCCTGTATTGGGTTCTGAAGAAATATTTCTACTACCATACCTGTTCCGAATACTAGTCTTTATATTACTTTCGCCTGCGCAAAGCTTAAATAAAGTAGTGAGTAACTACTCTCTAGCGTATCTTCACATAGTTGGACTTTCCCACCAAAGTTCTGTTTTATCAAAAATGAAATAAATTCATTCAGACAGATTCTATAAAGTTATCCTGTTGTCCGTCTAATTCTGCCGTCTATTGGGTTATCGCACTAAAAAATGCGAAATATTAACAATTTATTATTTTATTGTGCACAATATAATGTTATCTTATGTTTTTGGATAAAAAGTCAGCCAGATTTTTTCCAATTCAAATATTATGTATAAGATAGTCGGTTAATTGATTGAGGTAATAAAGTGCAAATAAATTGGAAAGGGGTTTACCCAGCTGTGACAACACAGTTTAAAGAGGATTTTTCAGTTGATCATGCTGAAAATGGAAGGATGTTAGAACAATTAATTAAAGAAGGAGTTCATGGAATTATTGTGTGCGGTACTGTTGGCGAAAACTGTTCGCTTTCGGCCGAGGAGAAAAGAGCGGTAATGGTAAATGCTGTGGAAACGGTTAAGGGAAGAGTTCCTGTTTTATCCGGCGTTGCAGAAACAACCACTGCTTTAGCCGTTGAATATGCTCAAGATGCCGAGAAAATTGGAATTGATGGGTTAATGGTATTACCTGGTATGGTTTATCGCTCTACAGAAGATGAAGCAATTTACCATTACCAGCAAGTGGCTCGAAATACCGCTTTACCAATCATGATATATAACAACCCGATCACCTATGGTGTGGATGTATCAATTGATGGAATGAAAGTTCTGGCCAAAGAAGAAAATATTGTTTCAGTTAAAGAAGCAACTGAAGATACTCGCCGAATCAGTGAGTTGTTGAGAGAGTTTGGTGATCGCTTTGTCATTTTTGGTGGGGTTGATGATATTGCACTGGAAAGTCTAATGCTCGGTGCAACAGGCTGGATTTCGGGTTTAACCAATGTTTTTCCAAAAGAATCAGTGGCAATTTATAAACTCGCCACTGAAGGGCGGTTTGAAGAAGCTCGGTTGATCTGGCGGTGGTTTATGCCGTTGCTTCGTCTGGATACTATCCCGACGCTGGTACAATGTATTAAATATGCAGAACAACTTGCAGGTAGAGGCACAGAGCGTGTTCGCGCGCCGCGCTTGCCATTAAAAGGTGAACAACGTGAATATGTTAAGGGTTTATTTTCTGACGCTGTTGAAAACCGTCCTGATATTTAATTGAGGCACAGATAAATGACACAACATAAAATTTTGATCAATGGTGAATGGTGTGACGCCGATGCCATAAGTGTATTCCAGGCTTATAATCCGTCAACCGGTGAAAAGTTAACTGAAGACTATCCGGTATCAAGTTGGAGCGATTGTGATGCTGCGCTTGATGCCGCGTCGAATGCTTTTAAGCAGCTTCAAAACGTTCCCAGAGAAGTGTTGGCCAACTTTATTGAAGGGTATGCTCAGCTAATCGAGGATAACTCCGAAAAATTAGTGGACATAGCGAGCCTTGAAACTGGCCTGGCAAAAAAGCCCCGCTTAGCTGATGTTGAAATTCCACGGACCGTTATGCAATTACGTCAGGCTGCAACTGCAGTAAAAACAGCAAGTTGGACTATGCCGGTGATAGACAGACAGAACAATATTCGGTCCATGTTGCAGAGTATTGGCCCGGTTGCCGTGTTTGGACCAAATAATTTTCCTTTTGCTTTTGGGAGTATTTCTGGTGGGGATTTTGCTGCTGCGATTGCCGCTGGAAATCCGATTATTGCTAAGGCTCATCCATCACATCCCGGAACCACACGAATGTTTGCTGAATTAGCTCAACAGGCTATAGAACAGTCTGGCATGCCTAAAGGAACGGTTCAGTTAATTTACTCAATGTCTGAAGACTCAGGTCTTAAGCTGGTTGCAGATCAGAGAATTGCAGCTACTGCATTTACCGGCTCAAGAAAAGCTGGTCTTAATTTGAAAAAAGCGGCGGATGCTGCTGGAAAGTTAATTTATCTGGAACTTTCAAGTATTAATCCGGTTGTCATATTGGCGGGCGCTTTAGAAGAAAGAAGTGAGTCAATAGCCGAAGAATATTCAAATAGTTGCATAATGGCTGCGGGTCAACTCTGTACAAAACCCGGATTATTAATTGTTTCAGAAAGTAAGATGCGTGATCAATTTGTCGCAATGTTAGCTGAGCAATTTAACCGGGGAAATGTTGCGACTTTACTGTCAGCGAATTCTGCGGAAAATATTTCCAGGGGAGCGGCAAAATTAAGTTCGCTGGGAGCCAAACAGTTGACTGATAACAGTCGACCAACAAGACAGGGATTTTGCCATCCAAATACTCTGTTGTCGGTCAGTGGTAGTGAGTTTATGAACAATAGCAAGGGCTTCCAGTTGGAAATGTTTGGCAATGCATCACTCATCGTATTGTCGGATTCAAATGCACAAACCCGCCAGATCATCGACTCATTGGAAGGTAATTTAACTGGTTGTATATATTCACATAGCCAGGGACAGGACGATGAAGTATATGTGGAACTTGAACCTGAGTTACGCACCAAGGTTGGTCGAATGATCAACGATAAAATGCCAACCGGTGTAGCTGTTTCTCCGGCAATGAATCATGGGGGCCCATTTCCATCCAGTGGTCATCCAGGATTTACTGCGGTAGGGATCCCTAATTCAATCAAACGTTTTGCTGCGCTTAAGTGTTTTGATAACGTTCGCCAACATCGATTACCTGATGTTTTGAAAGATCAATGCTCTATTTCTGGTATTTGGCGACAAGTCGATGGGGCCTGGTACTCAGGAGATATTAGTGAAAAAACTGAGTAGTAAAAAGCTAACAGGATAATGAAATAACATATAAAAAGGATAAATTTCAGCATGCAAATTATCGATTCACATACTGGTGGTGAACCAACCCGGACGATTATATCTGGCGGACCTGAGTTGGGATCTGGAACAATGAAGGAAAGGTTAGCGGTATTTCAACAGGATTTTGATCATGTGAGAAGATCATTGATCCATGAACCGCGTGGTGCTGATGTAATGGTAGGCGCATTGTTGTGTGAACCTGTGGACAGTGACAATGTATGTGGAGTGATTTTCTTTAATAATACCGGCTATCTTGGGATGTGTGGTCATGGAACGATTGGTTTAGTTGTGACTTTGTATCATCTTGGCAAAATTGATTTGGGTAAGCATAAGATTGAAACGCCCGTTGGAGTTGTTGAAGTTGATTTATTATCGCCATCCCAGGTAAAAATTGAAAATGTTGTAAGTTATCGCTTTAGAAAAGATGTTGTTGTCAAAGTACCCGAAGTGGGTGATGTATGTGGTGATATTGCCTGGGGCGGTAATTGGTTTTTTCTGGTAAAAAAGCACCAGATGATTTTGTCTAAGGACAACTGCGAGCAACTTTTAGATTTTACCTGGAGAATACGTCAGGCACTTGAAAAGTCGGGTATCAGTGGAAAAAATGGTGGCTTAATCGATCATGTTGAACTGTTTGCAGAGCCTCAGGACAAACACATTGCAGATAGTAAAAATTTTGTTCTCTGTCCCGGTAGAGAATATGACCGTTCTCCTTGTGGAACAGGAACATCAGCAAAACTGGCATGTTTATTTGAGGATGGGATCATCGAACAGGGGCAACTGTGGCGCCAACAGAGTATTATAGAAAGCATATTTGAAGGGAGCGTGAGAATTGTTAACGGAGACATTATACCTCAGATAACAGGTGAGGCATTTGTGACTCTGGAAGCAAATGTAGTTATTAATCCAGAAGATCCATTTGCTTATGGCCTTTAAAGTTCATCATATGGACTAATGGAAATAGTCAACAACCAGCAAACCAGTTAAAATGACGGCAAATAATGTAGCTGAGAAATAACATAATGCCGTGGTTACAACTGCGATTAGATACAACCGAAAAATATGCGGAAGAAATTGGTGATTCATTAATGGAATTGGGAGCGCTTTCAATTACCTTAATGGACGCAGGAGATGTTCCCATTTTAGAGCCAGGTCCCGGTGAAACACCATTATGGCAAGACATTCAAATGCTGGTTCTTTTTGACGCTGATATCGATACCGCTGCGGTGTTGGCAAATTGGTTAAATCATCCATTAGCCAAACATGCTGGTGGAGATGAAAAATTTGAACTCCTGGAAGACAAAGACTGGGAAAGAGCATGGATGGAACGCTTTGAACCAATGAGATTTGGTGAAAGGTTATGGGTGTGTCCGAGTTGGAAACCTGTACCCGATGATAACGCAGTCAATGTCATGCTAGATCCTGGACTTGCTTTTGGTACGGGTACTCATCCAACGACTTCACTTTGCTTAAAATGGCTTGATGGAATCGATCTGACCGGCAAAACAATCATCGATTATGGTTGTGGTTCTGGAATTCTAGCTATCGCTGCTCTAAAACTCGGTGCAAATAAAGCCTACGCAGTGGATATTGATCCACAAGCAGTGTTGGCTACCAAAGAAAATGCTCGTCGTAATGGTATTTCTGAAGAACGTGTTATTGTCGGCATGCCTGATGCAATTGATGGAGTTGTTGCTGATATTCTAGTTGCTAATATTCTTGCCGGACCGCTCGAAGAACTGGCTCCGCTTATTTCCTCTCATTGTCTGTCTCATGCTAAACTGGCTTTATCCGGTTTGTTGGACACTCAGGCAAATAGAGTTTGCGAAACTTATCAGCAATGGTTTGAGATGGACGAACCGGCTTTTCAAGATGAGTGGAGTCGTTTAACTGGTACAAGAAAATAAAAGTACATAGGCATTAAAGGAATACTTCAGGTGGAAGATCAAACTCAATATACCCGTTGTCCGCACTGTGATACTGCATTTAAGGTGACGGATAAGATGCTCTCAATAGCCCAGGGAAAAGTACGCTGTGGAGCTTGTCTGGCGGTATTTCAGGCCAAAGAACATTTGTTAAAACCTACTGCCAGGATTCAGTCTGATATTCAAACTAGTGCAGTAGGATCAGCGACTATCCAGAAGGATTTAGTCGAAATAGATCCAGTAACGACAATTAAAGATGATATTTCCGAGACTGAAGCTGAAACCCCATCGATCACCGAAAATAGTTTATCGTCAGAGGAAGAAGATGAGAATCTGGATGATATAGATTCAAAAGAAAAACTCCTGGAAAAAGATACCACTATTACTGATGAATCACTTTCTCTTTTCGAGTTTGGCGAAGATGTGGCCGTCAATGAAACAGATGAACCCGAAATTGGTGATATTGATGAGTTGCCGTCTGATAGTAACTGGTTAGTAAGTGATACTAATAAAACTGTTGAAGATAGTTCCTCTGACGACCCCATCTTTAGCCAGTCAGAGACTGATGATCTGATTGATGTGGCGCCTGAAATAAAGCATACAGATACTTCGAAAGAAACAAAAGCATCAACTCAGAATGATCCCCAAATCGACTTAACAGAGTTTGATGAGCCGCTAGAAGAAGACATTGATGAGCTGTTTGAACCGGAGCAGGCTTTAACCGATGATTTTAATGAAGACGATTTGACGGGATCTGATATAAATCACGCTGATTATCAGGAAGTTGATGCATTCACCACTGCTGAGTCTTTTAAAAGCAATCTGGAAGAAGTTGATTCTGTCGATACTCAGACCAGACCAGTTTGTGATAAAGGGGTTTCATTACAGGATTTTATCGAGGATTCTGGTAAAGACTGGAGTGAGTCAGAGTTGGAAACCAGTGAACCGGGTGAGCAGGGAATTAAGTCAGTTAAAAAGAACACTGGTAACACCGAGTACCCAGATTTAGACAATATTGATGCAGGTTTACTTGCTGACAACCTGACAACTCAGATTGAAGATGGCGATATAGATCTTGATCCATTAGATGAATTTGAAAAAATAGTAGCGCACAAAAGAAATGGCTTTAGAAATACGCTTATTGCTAGTGCTGTTAGTATTTTACTTGTTATTGGAGGCTACAACTTTTGGGTTAATCGCCAGCAACTGGCCTGGGATGATAGCTGGGGCGGGCTAACTCGCTTAGCTTGCAGTTTATTGCCCTGTGACTTACAGCCAAGGCGAGACATAAGGAAAATTCGAATTCGTCAGCACCTGGTTACGCCGGTTGAAGACAATGAAGATCTTCTGGATATTAAACTGTTACTGATAAATCAGGCAAGTTTTGCTCAGCCATTCCCTTCGATCACGATCAATTTTAGCAATTCGAACGGAATACAGGTTGCGTCAAAACGATTTACCGTAGACGAATATTTTCCTGAAAAAAAGTCAACACCGATGCCTGTTGGCACAGAAGTTCATCTTTCTTTTCAAATTCCGTTACTACATCCGGATGCATTAGGCTTTGAATTTGTTTTAGAGTAGATTTCTAGAGGCTTGATTCGTATAAAAAAATAAAAATCAACAACTTTTATTAAAAAAAGAGCCTAAAAAAACTGTAAAATCGTTAATCTTGACGTTTCCATCGTTCACTAAACAGTGTAAGATCTGTTCTTTTCTTGACCAACCTGAGTTGTCGCTTCAGACAGTTTTGATCCTGTAAGATGAGAATTGGATCCTGAAATGAGGATTGGCCCTTATTCACTTGATAATAATCTGTTTCTTGCGCCTATGGCGGGGGTAACAGACCTACCTTTCCGTCGATTATGTAAATCGATGGGGGCTGGCGTTGTCGTGGGTGAAATGGTTACCGCAGATCCGACGCTTAGAAAGTCAAGAAAATGCATATTGAGACTAAGGCATGATGATGAACCTGGATTGCGGGTTGTTCAAATTGCAGGTGGTGACGCCCAAATGTTAGCTCAGGCAGCCCAGTATAACGTTAATAATGGCGCGCAGGTTATTGACATTAATATGGGGTGTCCTGCAAAAAAGGTTTGTAAAAAAGCTGCTGGTTCAGCTCTTTTGAAAAATCCCAGGTTAGTTGAAGAAATTCTTAATCAGGTGGTTAGCGCTGTTGATGTGCCGGTTACACTGAAAATCAGGACTGGATGGGACAGGCAAAACAAAAATGCGGTGCAGATTGCACGGTTAGCGGAGCAGGCTGGTATACAGTCATTAGCTGTGCATGGGCGAACTAAAGAATGTAAATATCTTGGTGAGGCAGAGTACGAAACGCTTGCGTTAGTCAAACAATCTGTGTCGATCCCTGTTATTGCTAACGGTGATATAACGTCACCGGAAAAAGCCAGAAAGGTGCTCGATTTTACCGGCGCTGACGGATTAATGATTGGACGAGCAGCACAGGGAAGACCCTGGATTTTTCGAGAAATCCATCATTATTTGACTACTGGCGAACTGTTAGATGAGATCGCGATGACAGAGGTTAGAAATATCCTGTTATCCCATGTGGCAGCATTACATGAGTTTTATGGTGAGCTACAGGGAGTGAGAATCGCACGAAAGCACACTGCCTGGTATCTGAATAGTAGTTTTAACCATATTGATGAGAAGTCTTTAACACAGCAAGATTTAATAAAACCATTTATCAAAGAATTTAACCAGATTATTTCAGCGGAAGCACAACTCCGTGTTTTGGCTGATTATTTTAAACAATTGAAAATTGAAAAGGCACAAGTGGCATGAATTTAGATAGCATGGAAACATTAGAACAAAAAGAAAATAGTTCTTTTGAAATTCACTCTCAACAAAATACACTTAGAGAAAGTGTAGAACAGGCAATGAAAAATTACTTTGCTCAGCTAGAGAATGAGAAGCCAACCGATATTTATGAGTTAGTGATGGCTGAAGTTGAGGCTCCTTTGATGGAATGTGTGATGGCATATACACAGGGAAATCAAACTAAAGCTTCGATTGTATTAGGACTTAATCGCGGTACTTTAAGGAAGAAATTAAAAATGTATGGCCTTAATTAGGATTAAAATTTTGACCAGATATTTAGCTTAAAACAAAGCGGGCTTTTGCCCGTTTTGTCGTTTGTGGATCAACTGCTCAACGAGTTAAAACATAAAATTCTTTTACTATTTATTGCAACAAAACAGAGATAATCATGAATTCAATTCGACCTATCAAACGCGCTTTGATAAGCGTTTCAGATAAAACAGGTATTTTAGAGTTTGCCCGCACATTGGCTGCTAACAATGTAGAGATACTTTCTACTGGTGGTACTGCAAAGCTATTGATGGAAAATGATATTCCTGTCAAAGAAGTTTCCAGTCATACCGGGTTCCCGGAAATGATGGATGGGCGTATCAAGACTTTGCACCCGAAAATCCATGGTGGCATTCTAGCGCGCCGCGGTGTTGATGATGAAGTAATGAAGCAACATGGCATTGAAGGAATCGATTTACTGGTTGTAAATTTATACCCCTTTGAAGCAACAATTGCTAAAGAAGACTGTTTGTTACCGGACGCAATTGAAAATATTGATATTGGTGGTCCAACAATGCTACGCGCAGCAGCAAAAAACCATAATGATGTGACTGTTGTTGTTGAACCTTCTGATTACTCGAAAGTACTTTCGCAAATTGAAACGCAACAAGGCACAGATTATCAGTTACGTTATCAGCTTGCCTGGAAAACATTTTCACATACAGCTAAGTATGACGCGGCAATATCGAATTACCTGGGGGCTCGTCTGGAAAGTCAGGAACAGCCTGAAATGTTTCCAGAAACCTACACGGTTCAATTTAATAAAGCCCAAACAATGCGTTATGGGGAGAATCCACATCAGTCAGCGGCTTTTTACGTAGAATCTGAACCAAAGGAAGCTAGTGTTGCCACTGCGGTCCAGGTCCAAGGCAAGGCGTTATCATTTAATAATGTTGCAGATACTGATGCCGCACTTGAGTGCGTTAAACAATTCGAAGCTCCAGCTTGTGTGATTGTTAAACATGCTAATCCATGTGGAGTCGCTGTTTCATCAGGTATAGCAGAGGCTTATGACAAAGCATTTAAAACTGATCCGACATCAGCATTTGGTGGCATTATTGCGTTCAATCGGGAGCTTGATCACGAAACAGCTAAGCAGATTGTTGATCGACAGTTTGTTGAAGTGATTATTGCGCCTGAAGTTTCAGCCAGAGCAAAAACCGTAATTGCCGGAAAACCAAATGTCCGTTTGTTAGTTTGCGGACAGTGGGAGGCGCCTGTTGCAGCCTGGGATTACAAACGAGTTAATGGCGGATTATTAGTTCAAGATCGTGACTTAGGTGTTATCACTGAGGCCGACCTTAAGGTAGTGACAAAGGCTCAGCCAACACCGCAACAGATTAAGGATTTACTGTTTTGTTGGAAGGTTGCAAAAAGTGTTAAGTCAAATGCGATTGTTTATGCCAACAATGAACAGACTATTGGTGTTGGCGCAGGCCAGATGAGTCGTGTTTATAGTGCTAAGATTGCCGGCATTAAGGCGGCTGATGAGGGTCTGGAGGTGCAGGGGTCAGTGATGGCATCAGACGCATTCTTCCCATTTAGAGATGGTATTGATGCGGCTGCGGAAGCAGGTATTAGTGCGATTATCCAGCCAGGAGGATCGATGCGGGATCAGGAAGTGATTGATGCTGCCGATGAACATGGAATGGCAATGGTCTTTACCTCGATGCGTCATTTTAAGCACTAATAATGAGTTGCTATGAAGTTCTCGCTGAGTTAATAAACAGCGAGAATATTATTGTTTGAATTAATCGATAAACTGGAATAACAGATAATGAAAATACTGATAATTGGTGGTGGTGGTCGTGAACACGCACTGGCCTGGAAAGCTGCCCAATCTGAGACAGTGGTAAAAGTTTTTGTCGCGCCAGGAAACGCAGGAACAGCATCTGCTGGCAAGTTGGAAAATGTGGCGATTGAAGCTGAAAATATTGAAGGCTTGTTAGAGTTTGCCCAACAGCAAATGATCGACTTAACGATTGTTGGTCCTGAAGCGCCTTTATGTCTTGGTGTTGTCGATGTGTTTGAGAAAAACGGTTTAAAGTGTTTTGGACCGAGTAAAGGTGCTGCTCAGTTAGAGGGATCAAAAGCCTTTACTAAAGATTTTCTTGATCGACATGATATTCCAACTGCGGACTATGGGAATTTTACTGAAATAGATGCGGCTAAAGCCTATGTAGAAAAAGTTGGAACGCCCATTGTTATCAAGGCTGATGGTCTTGCTGCAGGTAAAGGCGTGATTATCGCTGAAAATCAACAGCAGGCGTTTGCTGCAATAGAAGATATGCTTGCCGGTAATAAATTTGGTGATGCTGGTCATCGAGTTGTTGTGGAGGAATTTCTAGTTGGTGAAGAAGCCAGTTTTATTGTCATGGTTGATGGCAAAAATATTCTCCCACTCGCTACTTCGCAAGATCATAAGGCAAGAGATAATGGCGATAAGGGACCAAATACCGGTGGAATGGGAGCCTATTCTCCTGCACCAGTTGTTACACCGGCAATGCATGATGCAATAATGGAGCAGGTTATAATTCCTACAGTAAAAGGAATGGCTGCGGAAGGAAACCCTTATACCGGCTTTCTATATGCTGGAATCATGATTTCACCAAAGGGTGAGCCAAAGGTTCTTGAATATAACTGTCGTTTTGGAGATCCAGAAACACAACCTATTATGGCGCGTTTAAAAACTGATATTTCAACATTGTGTTTAGCAGCAATTGATGGAAAATTAGATTCCGTGAAGGCTGAGTGGGATCCAAGATTTGCGGTGGGTGTGGTGTTAGCCGCTGGTGGTTATCCTGAGCAATACGCCAAAGGAGATGTGATTAAAGGGCTTGATGAGGATATTGCTGATACCAGTGTATTCCACGCGGGAACTCGAATGCAAGATAGTAAAGTTGTTACTGCCGGTGGTCGGGTATTATGTGTTGTTGCGTTGGGTGATTCTGTTACCAGTGCACAAGCACTGGCTTATCAAAGAGTAAAAACGATTAACTGGGATAAGGTTTATTATCGCGATGATATTGGTCATCGCGAGATAGCCAGAGAAAGCTAGTTTGTTGGGGGCCAATGGCCCCTTTTTATTGCCAGAAAGAAAATCTACAAGGTTAATGATGCGTATTAAATCAGTTGAACAGCTGCGCGAAATCTACTCTTTACCAAAAGGAAGAGCGCTTGCAAAACAAATCAGTCAGTTAGAAACCCATTCACGAAACTTTATCGAAAAATCACCATTTTTAGTATTATCGACTGTTAATAAGAGCGGAAAAGTTGATGCTTCACCGAGAGGTGGGAAAAGTGGGTTTGTTAAGGTCTTGAACGACAATCGAATTATTATTCCTGACGCAAGTGGAAACAATCGTCTGGATAGCATACAAAATATTATTGAGCAGGGGCAGATAGGACTATTGCTGTTAATTCCTGGGGTCGATGAAACTTTACGGATAAATGGAAAAGCTTGTATTCGAGTTGACAGTTCATTACTGGCACTTTTTGATAATGAACCAAAGAAACCAATATCAGTCATTGATATCAGTGTTGAAGAAGTATTCTTGCATTGTGCGAAATCGTTGATGCGTTCTCGACTATGGGCTGAAGATTCAAAAATAATTCGTCAAGATTTTCCCTCAATGGGACAAATGCTAAAAGATCAAATTGGTGGTGCAGAGCCAGTTGAGTCACATCAGGACATGGTTAAACGATATCTAAGAGATATTGAATAATTAAAACCTGATTGGATAGGTATCCCAGATTCAGGTTAGTGAGTATTCTGTTGAGCCATACTGACAGAATCTTATGCTAACCTGGACCTCTGTATATGTAACGCTAAATGAATGACAGGGAGGCTTTACTAGAATGACGAGTCATCAAGTCGCATTAAGCTGGCGGGATCGGCCATCATGGTTTGAGCAAGTGATTTTGTCCGCGGAAGTAGTCTTTTATAGTAGAACTCTGCAGTTCTGACCTTAGCGCGATAAAATTCAATATTTTCAGGTTTTTCAGCAATTCTCTCATTGGCTTTTTGTGCCATCATTGCCCAGAAATAAGCCATTGTTATATATCCGGAATACATCAAATAATCCACCGATGCTGAACCAACAAAATCTCTGTTTTTCCTGGCTTTGATTGCCAGGCGTATGGTGTATTGCTGCCAACGAAGAACAGCCTTACTGAGAGGCCATAAAAACTTGTGCATCCGGTGTTTGTGCGGGTTATCAGAGAGGACACTATGATTTTTACAGAAACGCAGAATTTCTTTAGCAAAACTGTTTAGTGGTTTTCCCCTCTGTAAGAGTATCTTTCGACCTAATAAGTCGAGAGCCTGAATCCCAGTGGTACCTTCATATAAGGTCGAGATTCTGACGTCGCGGACAATTTGTTCCATTCCCCACTCTTTAATATATCCATGCCCGCCAAAAACCTGCATACCTAAATTGGCAGACTCAAAACCGGTTTCAGTTAAGAATGCTTTGAGTATCGGTGTAAGAAATCCTAACTTATCGTCCAGAACTTTCTTTTCTTCAGGGTCGCGACAAAGAGATAACTCATCAACAATCTGTGCCGCGTAATATGCCATTGCTCGGCCTCCTTCGGAAATTGCTTTCTGAGTTAGCAGCATTTTTCGAACGTCGGGATGCGCAATTAGCGGGTCGGCGACTTTTTCCGGTGCTTTAGTTCCAGAAAGTGCACGCATAGAAAGTCGTTCTTTCGCGTAGGGAAGTGAGATTTGATATGCCAGTTGTGCTGCGCAGACTCCTTGCAGTGCTGTGCCAACTCGTGCGGTATTCATAAAGGTAAACATATATTGCAGGCCTTTATTTTTCTCACCAATTAAGTAACCTTGGGCATCATCAAAATTAAGTACTGCAGTTGATGACGCTTTTATTCCCATTTTATCCTCAATTGAACCGCATGAAACCTGGTTTGGTTGACCTAATGTACCATCTTGGTCAACTTTGATTTTTGGCACAATAAAGAGAGAAATACCCTTAATGCCTTCGGGTGCATCAGGAAGTCTTGCTAGCACGATATGAATAATATTCTCTGTTAAATCATGCTCTCCTGCTGAAATAAAAATCTTACTTCCGCTAATCAGGTAGGAGCCCTCTGCGTCAGGTTGCGCCTTAGTTTTGATTTGGCTTAAGTCGGTGCCGCAATGAGCTTCTGTCAGGCACATAGTACCAGTCCACGTTCCCTCCGTGAGCTTGGTTAAAAATAGTTGTTTTTGTTGTTCACAGCCATGATCAAGTAAGGTGTTCATGGCGCCCAGAGATAGCCCTGGATACATACTCCAGGCCCAATTAGCAGTTCCCATCATTTCGGATTTGATCAAACCCAGAGATTGAGGCAACCCCTGACCACCATATTCCACAGGGTGAGCCAGTGACTGCCAACCACCTTCAACATAGCTGTCATAGGCTTTCTTGAAGCCTTTCGGTGTTGTTACAACCCCATTCTCCCAGTGACAGCCCTCTTTATCACCACTTTGGTAGATAGGGGCAAGTTCAGCCTGACAAAATTTCTCGCATTCTAAGAGAATCATATTTACCAGATCTGGGGTGGCTTCTTTATAAGCTTCGTGTTTGGCATAACTTCCATAAAAATCAAAGACATCTTTTATGAGAAACTTTATATCGGCTATCGGCGCTGTG
>CBDUHU010000005.1:0-20013 GCA_965366725.1 uncultured Kangiellaceae bacterium | reverse complement strand
CACTCGTCCTGTTGATAAGCCGGACGCAATACGCCTTCAAACTCTTCCGGAGATCATGATTCCATTTTTTCGCAAAGGTCATCGGCTACGCGGAGCGCACTTGTTGCATATTGATGTGCATAAATCAGGTATTTTTCGGAGTCTTCAAAAATTCGCTTTATCGCAAGTTCTTTCATCTTGTAATAACCATCGGAACCGACTCCAAGTACAAAGTATGGTTGCGCTAATGAAATATACCGGTCAATTGAGTCGTTAACGTGGAGTTCAATTAGTTCCAGTAACCGGTCAGAGCCTGGACCATGCAAAAGTGCATGAGTAATATTCTCTGACGATAACAAGCGCTTTTCTATGATATCAGAATAAACTCTGGATACTTCTTTTTGTCGTTTTAAAAACATACCCTGAATAGTTAAACCCATAAATTTAATAGGGTGCTTGGGTTCAAAAATGATTTTGATCGCAATCCAGTTTGTAGCGTAACCAACCAGTAAGCCGCCAAGAGGAAGAATCCACCATTGGGGGAAGTAATACCATACTAGCATGGTAGGAATGCCAAATAAGAATCCAAAATAGAGTCCTGAGCGCTCGATAAATGGAAACTCTTTTGAGCCTGCACTTAGAAAAATCTCATTGATTAACTCTGGATCATTAGTCAGGTGACTAACGACCAGTTCTCTGATATTGATGATCTCTGATACATTATGTTGAAAGTCTTCGACCATTTTATGGACAACTTTGGGAATATCCATTTCTATTCGTTGATAAACGAGAGTTTTCCCTTGAATAGGCAGTGACGCCCAAACCAGAGGGGCAGACTCTTGCATCACATCATTAACAATGCGTTTAAGCACCTGTTTCAGGCGTCTTTCGATGGCACCGTGAATTTTCTCAGGGTCTAGTCTGCCTGCTATTTCTTCAACACTAAGCAGTTTTCCTAATACCAGCTCTACTTCTATCTCGGCCATTTTTTCTCTTTTCGCCGGGATCAGGCCCTGCCAGCCGAAAATAGGCTTAATCCAAACACACTCAATTGGATAAAACATCATCTTTACTGACAGAAAGTTAGTAAACCAACCGACAAAGGCACTGATCACAGGGATCCAGAGCAGAAAAAGGGTTTCGTTATTCCATTCCATATCAATACACCAGATAAGGCATTGTTCTTTTTGTATTATTAGTTAATGAGGCTAACCATTGAGGTTAGAATGGTCAACCTAAAATCAATAATAATGAACTTTTGTTAATATTGGGTTGCTCTTTCCAATAATTATTGATTACATCAGAGATATATCTAAAACTTTGTTAAGGTGTCCGACCATGCTTTTTAAAAATAAACTGGCTAATGTCGAAAAAATCATTGCTCAGGCCGAAGACTACCAGACCTTTCATCAGGCGAGTTTATATCATGATGAACTAAGTGGGGCAGAAGAATGGAAGGAGGCAGATGAATCCTCAGATTATGATTATCAGTTAATTCGTAAGCGAGTTGCAAGGATCAAGGAAGCACGGGCGAGAGACGATGCATCTGCATTAATGTCTATTTTACATGAAGGAATTCACGGTAATTTGGGAAACCTGGCTAGTCCGGCGCTTGGCAAGCATTGTAAGATAGGAACTAAAAAGCTAATTGAAGAATTTCTGGAGCAAGTCTGTGAAGCCTTAGAATTTATTTATCATGTCGATGAGACAGAAGTGGACTTCTATGAAAAGCTTTCATTTTTTGACGAAACTTCACATGCGTATGGTCAAAGCTGTCTTATGCTAAGTGGGGGAGCCGGTCTGGGGTTTTTCCATGCCGGTGTGGTCAAGTCACTACTGGAGCATGATCTGGTTCCAGATGTGGTTTCTGGGGCAAGTGCAGGCTCAATTATTGCTGCTTTAATTGGTACCAGAGGAAAAGAAGAATTGACAGACATACTGTCAGCCGAAAGTATTCACCAACAATTTAGCCAGTGGAGTCGTTTTCGTGGATTTCATAAAGATGGCTTTTTTGACAGTACAAACCTTGAAAATGCACTTATTGATCTATTCGATCTAACGACTTTTGAGGAAGCTTATCAAAAAACCGGTATCCATATGACAATTACGGTATCCCCGGCAGATCTTCATCAGATCTCCAGGCTGCTTAATGCCAAAACTTCGCCCAATGCGATCATTACTCAGTCAGTGAGAGCTTCTTGTGCAATTCCTTATGTTTTTTCGCCGGTCTATCTCAAGGCGAAAAATCCACAAGGTGAAGTTATTCCTTATATTCCTAACAGGCAATTTGCCGATGGTTCGTTGATGGCTGATTTACCTTTTGACCGTTTAGCGCGATTGTATGGTGTTAATCATAGTATTGTCAGCCAAACCAATCCTCTAGCTGCACCTTTTATTGGCAGGGCGAAGAACAAAAGTGAAAGTATTACGCAGCTTACACTAAGACATGCCGCCAGTATGGCCAAAAAGAACAGTATTTATATTTTTGATGTTTTGGAAAGAATGACTTCCCATGATTCAGTTAAGAGAGGGATTCATAAAGTTCGTTCTATCATCGAGCAACAATATGTTGGCGATATTAACATATTGCCAAAAAGGGGACTGGCTGATATGAAGCAGATTTTTGCAAATCCGACTATAGCAGACCTACAGCGTTTAATTGATGATGCGGAACGAGCAAGCTGGCCGCATATTGATATGATCAAACGTAATACAAAAATATCGAAGACATTCCAGAAATATCTTAAACTGTTAAAACAGAAAGAAAGTCGAATTCTTTCTTATCACCCGGAAGAAATCATAGCCAATTCAACCCTGGTGTCGCCGGAGTCTAATACATTGTGATATTTTTCGAGGCTATGTTTCTGACACTGTTATTAATAGCAAACTCCAGAGCTTTGGAACAATAATGCTTAATTGAGGCAGGATAATGCGTTCTCTACACAGTGGTTAAGTAGTGTTGTAATAATCTAAGGATATATATCAAAAGTCAGATGACCTGAATCAAAAAAGCCTTCTTTCGAAGGCTTTTAACTAACTACAAGCTAATAAGAAATAAAAATTAAGTTAGCTTTTAGCTGCTTTTGCAGGTGTTTTTCTGGTTGTAGTTTTAGCTGCGGTTGCTTTAGTTGCAGTCGCTTTAGCCGTCAAAGCTTTCTCAGCTGATTTACTTTCTACAAGTTTATTAACTGCAAGAGTTAATGCGTCAACTTTACTGGATAATTCGTCAAGACGTTCTTCTTCCTGCTTTTCATCAAGTCCAAGCTTGTGCTTTAGGGCAACAATCTTATTTTCCAGTAGCTCTTTTGCTTTGAGCTTTTCTTGTAAGTCATGCTCAATTTTTTCACCTTCAGTAATGAATTCATTGACCAGTTCATTAGTTTTCGAATAAGTCTGGTCAAATTTTTGAACCGCATATTTCCAACCGGAACCATATGCACCTAAGCTTGCAAGCCATGCTTGACGTCCAAGTTTTTCAACATTTTTCAGCGTATTCATAGTATATCTCCCGAACAATTCTATTATTTACTTCTCAGCCAGTTTAGCAACACTTTCAGTCAGAGCTTCAATTTTAGCTGATAGCTCATCAATTCTCTGATTCGTATCTTTTGAATTCATTCCAAGTTTTTCTCGAACTTCAGAAACTCTTTCTTTTACTTTAAAGTCTGTTTTTTCTTTAAACTTGTCTTTTGCTTCTGCTTCAAGTTTTTCACCTTTATCTACGAGTTCTTCAAATACCTTGGAAGCTTCACTATTTAAATCTTCTACTCGACCTTGAACTTCATCGTAGCTTTTACCGTAAGCACCCAAACCTGCTAACCAGATTTTACGTGCAAAATCTTCAGCTACGGTTACTTTTTCTTTAATTGAATCTAACTTAGTCATGCCTTGTTCTCCTGATTTCTTATCAACTGTCTGCAAGGATAATCAATCAAATTAGAAACTGCATACTAAAATCCCGATAAAGAGAAAAATTTTCCATTTCTTGCATATATTAAGCTGATTGGCAGTTTTGAGTAAAAAAGTACAGCAATTTACGGCGTAGAACAAAATTAACGATCTATCCTGTGAATTGGGGAATCACAGCACATTAATTTAACATTTCTTGATCCAGATCATATTCTTTTCTTTCCCATTATTAGCGCTTGTATATTTAGCATAATTGACTAAATTTACATTAAAGTGGAGATTTTCGGATGTTAGTAAATGAAGAATAATCAGCCTGTCACTCAAACTGAAGTAGCGCTTCAGCCTGGGCAGATATTGGTTTCAAAGACCGATCTTAAAGGGATTATTACCTATGCTAATCAGGATTTCATTGAAATTAGTGGGTTTGTATTAAATGAACTCATTGGGGTCAATCATAATCTGGTGAGACATCCAGACATGCCAGCTGAAGCCTTTTCGGACCTTTGGGATACCATTAAGCAAAACAAACCATGGACAGGTATTGTCAAAAATCGATGTAAAAATGGTGATTTTTACTGGGTTGAAGCAAATGTAACCCCTGTATGGCAGGGAGAGCAGGTAGTTGAATTTATGTCGGTCAGGCGGGCACCAACACTAGAACAGGTGCATAACGCTGAACAGCTTTATAAAAAGCTTGCTCGTAATGAAATTCAATTGAATGCGGGTAATATCAAGCCGTCTGGTATCGCTGCATGGAAACAAAAGCTTAATGATCTTGCGGTAAGATATAAGTTGAGTGGTATTGTGGGCATATTACTAATGCTGACCTTATTAATGTCTATTAGTGTGTTGAATGGACTGTGGCAAAGCGTTGAGCGAGCGAGTATTGAAAATGACGGTTTGACATATATTCGACCATTGAGAAATTTATTGCATGATTTTCCTCAACATAGGGGGATGACCAACGGCTTTTTAAATGGTGATCAGTCATTTAAAAGCAAGTTGCTAAAAAAGCAGAAGCAAATTGATAAATATTTTATTGAGTTAGATGAAGTTAATCAGAAACTTGGAGAGAAGTTTGGCGCGAGTAAAAGCTATCAGAAAATAAAGCTGTCCTGGTCGAAGATTAAGAAACAGGCGTTGACTTCAACACCAGCTGCTGCATTTAGTCAACATAGTGATGCTATTGCCGAAGTTATCGCTTTAACTGCTCAAGTTGGAGATTCGGCTGGTTTAGTTGTTGATCCAGAACTCGACACCAATTACACCATCGGTATATTAATAAAAGAATTCCCTATAATTGTTGAAGCAATGGGGAAATCAAGAGGCCTTGGTGCTGGAGTTGTAGCCAAAAAATCTCTGTCATCGTTACAGGCACAAAAATTAGCGGGGTTACATGCAGAAGTTAAGGCTAATTTTATCGCATTAACTCGCGCTTTGGATATGGCTTTTAAGCAAAACCTTGAGCTAAAAGAAATATTAGATAAGGACATTATTGAAGTAAAAAAATCGATGGAAGTATTTGATAATCGAATTTCACAGGTAGAACAAAGCCAGTTTGATAAATTCACTTCTGCTGAATATTTTGCTTCAGGTACAAAAGCGATTGATAGTTTGTTTATGCTCGCATCAAATGCAACTCAATTCTTAAGCCAAAAACTTGAACAAAGAGAAAATTCTGCTGCCTCTCGTTTCTGGTTACTTTTAGTGATTATTTTTAGCATCTTTATCATGGTTATCATTGCTGCATTGGCAACACTAAAGAGTATTGTGGAACCTTTGACTAAACTGGTACATCACTTTAAAGAAATTGCCGTAGGAAATTATCTGGATAAGATAGAAGTTACTGGCAAAGACGAGATTGGGCACTTAACTGCAGCGCTAAAATCAATGCAGATAAAGCTTTCTTTTGACATCATTGATGCTCAACGAAAGTCTGATGAAGCAATGAGAGTTAAGAATGCGCTTGATGTTTGTAATACCAATGTGATGATTGCCGATGTTGATTGTAATATTGTTTACTTAAATAGCTCACTTGTTCAAATGATGAAAAATGCTGAATCTGCAATAAAAACAGAAATTAAGGACTTTGATGCGGATATATTGTTAGGCAAAAATATGGAGCTATTTCACCAAAAAATAGCCCTTCAAAGAACAACTATTGAAGCTCTAAGAGAGGCAACACAATCAGAACTGAAGATCGCAGGGCATACCTTAAGGATCAACGTCACTCCGGTGTTTTCTGATAGTGGAAGGATTGGCACGGCAGTTGAGTGGGCAGATCTAACCGATGAACTTGCACAAAGAGAGAAAGAAGTTCACATTGCCAATGAAAATGCCAGGATCCGACAAGCGCTTGACTCTGTGTCTGCCAATGTCATGGTAACAGATGAGTCTCTTGATATTATTTATGCTAATAATGCGGTGCTCCGAATGATGAAGTTTGCCGAAAGAGACTTTAAAAAGGAACTTACTCAGTTTAATGCCGATAAGATTATTGGTTCAAATATCGATATCTATCATCGTAATCCTGAACACCAAAGGCAGCGGTTAAATACTGCAAAAGGTTCAATTACTTCGAGCTTTGTTCTTGGTGGAAGAACGCTCGATATTAATGTCAGTCCGGTGAATAATGAAAGTAAAGACTTGATTGGTTTTGTAGTGGAATGGAAGGACCGTACCTCCGAAGTTGCGATAGAGCAAGAAATTGATGATATCGTTAATAGTGCCAGCCGTGGGGATTTAGCAAAGCGAGTTTCC
This sequence comes from uncultured Kangiellaceae bacterium, assembly GCA_965366725.1. Classification (GTDB taxonomy): domain Bacteria; phylum Pseudomonadota; class Gammaproteobacteria; order Enterobacterales; family Kangiellaceae; genus Aliikangiella. The sequence continues at coordinate 13,365 of CBDUHU010000005.1, read as the reverse complement.
GGTAAGGGAAAAGAAGGCTTTTATCTTAAGATTGGTGAAGGGTTAAATCATCTGCTAAGTATTTGCGAAGGCGTTATCGAAGAAACATTGGTTGTTTTTGAAGCATTAGCCAGCGGTGATTTGTCACGAAAAATTAACTCTGAATATGAAGGGAAGTTTGCACGTTTAAAAGAGAATGCTAATGCAACGGTAACGCAATTAACAGAAATTGCCGCTGAAATTCACTCCGTTAGTAATACGGTGCTCACTGGTGCTGATGAAATTGCGAAAGGTAATGCTGACTTAAGTGCGCGAACTGAGTCCCAGGCTTCATCACTAGAACAAACGGCAGCCAGTATGGAGGAAATGACTTCGGTTGTTCAGGATAATAGCGAAGCTGTTCGTAACACCAATAAATTATCCACCAAGGCGACTAAAAATGCATTGTCGGGACAAAATATTGTTGAACAAATGGTTACATCAATGCGTGATATCAGTAGTTCAAGTAACGAAATTGCTAATATTATCAGTGTAATTGATGATATATCATTCCAGACTAATTTACTCTCACTGAATGCTGCGGTAGAAGCTGCTCGGGCTGGAGAAAGTGGAAGAGGTTTCTCGGTTGTTGCAATCGAAGTTAGAAATCTGGCACAACGCTCTGCTGAATCAGCGAAAGAGATAGAAGGACTTATCAAAGATAGCGTAAGTAAAATTAATGATGGAGTAGAGCTAGCTACCCACTCCGGTGAAACTTTGAGCAGTATTGTTAAGTCAATTGACAGTGTTTCAAAGTTAATTGACGGAGTGGCTAACTCAGCTAATGAACAAGCGTTGGGGATTCAACAGGTTAATACGGCTGTTACAGACATGGATCAAATGACTCAACAGAATTCCGCATTAGTTGAAGAAATCTCTGCAGCAAGTGAAAACTTGTCGGAGCAGGCTAAGACTCTTCAAAAGCTGGTGTCGTTTTTTAAATTATAATGAGGGTGAGCACCTTTTCTGGTATTAGTTTATAGTTGTTTTTAGTCGCACTATTATCATTGCTCAGTACTTAAAGTCATTCTTTTTCTAAAAAATATTGGTTATTATGCCACTAAAATTAGCTAGCATTGGGAATTTTTCAGTTGTCAAAAATTAGTTGTGAACAATATGATTATTTTGAAATTGCCTGTCTCTTTCATTATCAAGTAAGACTGGTTTTTCGAAATGGCCAATCTGTATGTGGACAGGCAAAAAATCTTGAAAGTGACAAGTGTAGTGGTGAGTACCTGCTGATTACTTTGTCTGATGGTAAAGAGGAACGCGCCGAGCTAGCTAATTTGAAATCTATGCAAGTACTTACTCCAAAAGCCCGATTTAGTGAAATTGTCCTGAGTTAATTTCATATTATAGTTATTTCAACGCTGTAAATAGTGAGTCCTGTTATTAATTAATCGAGCAGGGTTACTAAAGTTCTTCTATGCTAAAGATGATATTTCAGTGTTTCACGACAGGGATATTTTCTTGGCTCTCCAGAGTAAAATTAAATATCATCAAAGCTGATAGGAATGGCTTGTCTCTGCTCGTTTCACTAAAGTTTAATGAGGTTTTAAAGGATGATTTTGTGATAATTGCATTTTTAATATTTATTGTTGCAATTGGCTTGTCTGAGTTTGTAATTATGAAGTTACTTGCAGGAGATTACTTTTTTAGTAATCCCTGGTTGATGGCTTTGTTAGATGCAAGTATTTTATCTCTGGTTGGCATTATAACTGTTCATTATATTAAAGAGCGGCTAATCAAAAATAAGAAAGCTGTGGTTGAGTCAATCATTTTAAAGGTTGCTGCTATCATCTTTATTAGTGAATTGATTATTATGCTATTAATTGATCTCTTTTCACAAAATATCCCGCTCCATATAGAAGAACTGATTGATGTGGTAGCGGTAACTCTTACCGCAGGTGGCGGTGTCTATCTTGCCATTTTAGCTCCTATGTATGGTAGTGATGACAAGATTATTTTATCCAGAGCCTATTTATTTAACAGCATGGTGTATATAGGAGGAATTGCTTCTATTTTATTATTACTCATGTCTGCATATAAAGATAATTATCAGAAAGTAAAAGGAAGTATCCTATTAAAGGAGAAGTTTAGTATTGAGCACCTTGAAGCCGATATTCAAAATAAACTATATCAACCTTTACTTGATGCGCTGGTCCTGGCTAATCAAAAAAATTTAACCACGCTGGATAACTTTTCAACAATAGACCAAAGAAGTATTGAAGCATTGTCAGACGATTACAAGAACTTACAAACAATCAAGCCTCAATACTATCAGGTTCGCTTTATTGATAAGTCCGGAAAGGAAGTTATTCGTCGCGATTATATTAATGGAAAATCAGTCGCCAAAACAAATGCTAAGTTACAAGATAAGAGTGAACGTTATTATTTCAAGCAGGGAATTCAACTGAATTATGGTGATGTTTATCTGACTCCTTTGGATCTTAATATTGAGAATGGAAAAATTGAAGTTCCTTATAAATCTGTTATTCGAGCGGTTACCCCTGTTTTTAGCAATGAGAAAATTGGGGTTTTAGTGATCAACGTGGAAGGAGATAAACTATTTGAAGATGCTGAGCAACTCAATAAAAATATGGTTGGAGAACTTCTAATCGTTAATAGTGAGGGTTTTTTTGTGTTTTCAGATAACAAGGAGCAACTTTGGGGCTTTATGATTCAGGCACATGGACAGGAAAACCTTAGTTATAAGCAGCCGTCTTTATGGAGTGATATTGTTGCCAATAAGCAAGGGGTGTTTCATACCGAAGAACATATCTACGTTTATCAAAAATTTGCTAGTCAATTAGACAAGTATAATAGATTGCTAAGCGGTCACATTTCAGTAGGACAAAGAACGGTTAACTGGCCCGGTTGGATTGTGATAAGCAAAATTTCTAAGAATATTATCAATGATGAACTTTCCAAACAGCGAAATTTTATGATTTTTTTCTTTATCCTGGTTGGCGGAGGTTTGACGATTGGAATGATCCTGTTTCGACAAGCGAATAAGAAACGTAATATTGCTGAGAGAAAAGTCAAACATCTGGCGCTATATGACTCACTAACCAATCTGGCGAATAGAGCGTTATTTGCTGACAGACTTAAATTACATCTTAGAGAAATAGAGAGGTTGAATAAAAACCTGGGTTTGATGTACCTTGATCTGGATAAATTCAAACCGGTCAATGATCAGTTTGGTCATCAAGTTGGTGATGAGGTTCTAAAGGTGGTTTCTTCAAGAATAGTCAGTTGTGTTAGAAAAACAGATACTGTGGCGCGTTTAGGTGGGGATGAGTTTGCCATTTTACTACCTAATTTTGGTTGTAAAGAAAATCTTATTGAGCTTTCTGAAAGAATTATTGAAGAGGTTTCGAAAAAAATTATTATTGGCGAACACGTGTGTCAATTAGGGATTACTATTGGTATCAGTTATACCGATAACGCGCAAGAAGCAGGAGAGAATTTGATCCATTGTGCTGATAAGGCAATGTATGAAGGTAAAGCATCAGGAAGGAATTGTTATCACTTTGGTTGATTGTTGTGACGCTTGAGCAAGTGAGGTATTTGCTTAATAATCAATAGATTGTCCCTTGTCTTCCTTACCTGGAGTTATTAGTTTAGTATCCGTTATGATACAGCAAACTATTTCTCAGGTTGTTTCTATTAATGAAATCATTTCCATTCAGTGTTTTTTCAGAAAATAATTGCGCAGGTAATCTGGTAGAGCTTTATTTTTGTGAACAATCGCTTACGACAGAGCAAATGCTATCAATTGCTAGAGTCAATAATTTTCCGGCCAGTTGTTTTTTAAACCGAGAGCAGGTTGAAAAGAGTAAGGTTATTGATGTACGCATTTTTAATCAACAGAACGAAATTCATTTTTGTGGGCATGGCTTGTTGGCTAGTGCCTATTATTTGATGTGCTATCGTAATACAACAGAGTTAATGTTGAATTCTAATAGTGAACTAATCGATGTGAGAAACAAGAATGGACTACCCTGGATAAAACTCCATAGCCTGGATTATCAAGCCGCAGAAGTACCAGCCTGGACGCAACATTGTTTTTCGCAGCCCCCTTATTGCGCGAATGTAGTTGGTGGTAGTTCGGGTTATTGGATTTTTGAATGGCGTAAAAGCTTTCAACTCAATCAACTGGTGATTGACTTTGATTTGCTAAAACAATCGACGTCACGAGCGGTTATTGCAACTCAGTCGGGTAATGGGGAAACCTATGATTTTAATTATCGTTACTTCGCTCCGCAATACGGCATTGAAGAAGATCAGGCTACCGGCTCGGCAAATGTCATCCTTACCAACTATTGGTATCGACAGCTGCTTCAATCCCGGTGGTTGACTTCAAGACAGCTATCCCAGTCTGGCGCTATTCTATATAGTCAGATTGAAGGAAATAGTGTGTGGCTTGGTGGCAAGGTAAACGCTCAGAGATAAGTCAGTCGGTTAACTCGATAAAGTATAAGACTATATGGAAGGAATAGAGGCTAGCTACTGACAACCACTGGTTATTGCGCCAATTTTCACGCCATTGTTGGTTCTATCAAATATGTAATAGGCAAAACAATTATCCGCGACACTATCGCCGGGTAAATAGACAGCAATTGCATTACCGGGTTGAAAGCTGATCCCTACCGCTGCGGGAGCACTACCTCCGTTAAACATCATTGAACAAAATGCACCACTATAATTACAAGTCAAACTACTGCTATTGGTGCCTTGATACTGGACATCTGCATTAAGTAAGTTGGTCAGTGCTGTTCCATTATATATCCAGGGGTGACCAAAAATTGTTGATATAAAATGGCCATTTAGGAAGAAACCGCCTTGCTGATTTTGACTGGTGGTTGTTGGATTTCGGTCATTATCATTGATACCAAGAAGAACTGATTTTGCAAAAACCTGATTATCAAGTGAGTAAAGACTACCAGCTACACCTTTGACCGCCGCTTCACGGGCGCTACCCTGGACATCTGTTAACCTGGGAAGAAGGCTAAGTGCCAGAATCCCCAGAATAATAATGACCATAATTAACTCAATCAGGGTAAAGCCCTTCTGCGAATGCCTTGTAGCCGGCAAAAACAGGGAGCCTGTTCTTGATTTTTTCCCCATAACTTTCTTAATTTGAGCGCCTTAATCAAATATCTAACGTTTATTATAGACGATCGGCTCCCGTCCAAAGATAAAAAACGACAAACTTACTTGGGATTAGCCTGCCGTTGTGAGCGACCGCTATTAGGGGGTTCAATTATTGAGTCGTTGTAAAGAAAATATTCTGATAACTACTCCCAGTTGATTTTTGCGGTAGAACTAAAGGCGAATAATCCATTTCACGCTTCAACTCCGATAAATAACTCAATTGTTCTAAAATATAGAACTATGAGTTTTAAATAGTTGTGTTTATCCTTTTTATTTGAATCGATATGATTAATTCAGGGTTTAGGTCTACCCAGGCTTAATCGAACACTTAATGAGGAAATAGATATGAAGCAAATACAATTATTGAGTGCGCCAGTCGGGCGCTTTTTTCTGGCATTGATTTTCTTTATGTCAGGGCTGACTAAAATAACATCTTATACTGGAACACAAGGCTATATGGAAGCGATGGGCGTACCGGGAGGTTTGTTGCCTGCAGTTATATTGCTTGAAGTTTTAGGAGGTCTAGCCATTATTTTAGGCTGGAAAACCAAAATAATAGCTTTTGCTCTAGCGGGTTTTAGTCTCATTTCTGCACTATTGTTCCATGCAGATTTTAATGACCAGGTGCAGATGATCATGTTTATGAAGAATATTGCTATCGCTGGTGGCTTTTTACTTCTGGTCGCTCAGGGTCCAGGTGCTTACGCTTTAGATAATAGAAGTCAGTCTTAGTTAACTTAGCTGCAAGTGAGGCAGGTAATGGATAAATCTATTGAGAAAACAGGTAACTCAGTCATTGGTCTGAGAGGGCTGTCGAAAATACTCTCTGGTGTTAATACTTCCGACGGTGATGGCGTGCGCTTGACCCGTCTGATTGGTTCTCCGCAATTAAATATGTTAGATCCATTTTTATTACTCGACTGCTTTGAAAGTGACCAGACACAAGACTATATTGGTGGCTTTCCTACCCATCCACACCGGGGGTTTGAAACGGTTACCTATTTGTTGAATGGTCGTATGCGCCATAAGGATAATGCTGGTCATGAAGGTGTTATTGAGCCAGGTGGTGTCCAATGGATGACTGCAGGAAAAGGGATCCTCCACTCTGAAATGCCTGAGCAACAGGAAGGTTTGATGAAGGGCTTTCAATTGTGGGTGAACTTACCACGTGATGCAAAAATGACGGCACCGAAATATCAGGAATTCAGCCCTGACTCTGTGCCAGTTGAGCAATGGGAAGATGGGACTAATATCAGGGTAATTGCGGGAAAAACCAATCATGGAACAAGTGGATTAATTGTTAATGATTATAGTGATCCCACTTATATGGATATTACTATTGCCGCTAATAGTCAGTTTGAGCAATTGATTCCATCTACCTACAACGGATTTATTTATGTCATAGAAGGTTCAATATTAGTTCAATACGAAAATGGTGAAAAAGCGACTGCAACCACGGTTGAAACTGGTCACTTAGGGATCTTAGCTGATGGCGAGATGGTATCCATTAAAAATGGAAACAAAAGTAGTCGCTTTTTACTTATTGCCGGTCGTCCTTTTGATGAGCCTGTTGCGCGTGGAGGGCCATTTGTAATGAATACCAAAGCAGAAATTTTGCAAGCATTTGATGACTATAACCAAGGCCGTTTCTAACGACCATCAAATTTAATTTGAATATCTTACCCAGGAGAGCAATCATGGGATTATTAGTTGAAGGTGAATGGAAAACTGACTGGTATGACACCAAGTCGCAAAATGGAAAGTTTGTCAGGAAGTCTTCTCAGTTTCGTCATTGGGTAACTCAAAATGGTGAAGCTGGAGAAACAGGCAATGGTGGCTTTAAAGCAGAGCCTGACCGTTATCATCTATATGTTTCACTGGCTTGTCCGTGGGCACATCGCGCATTAATTTTCAGGCAATTAAAAGGTCTGGAAAAAATGATATCGGTATCCGTTGTTAACCCATTAATGAAGGATGATGGCTGGACTTTTCTTGCTGGCAAAGGCGTGGTTCCCGATCAGATAAATCATCGACAATATATGTATGAAATTTATCTTTTAGCGCAACATGACTATACGGGCCGGGTAACTGTTCCGGTATTATGGGACAAAAAACAGCAGACAATCGTCAGCAACGAATCTGCCGATATTATTCGAATGTTCAATAGCGCTTTTGACAATATTGGGGCAAAGCCCGGTGATTTTTATCCTGTGAACAAACGTCAACAAATTGATAAAATCAATGAGTTGATTTATCACAATATCAATAATGGTGTTTATCGGGCAGGGTTTGCAACAACTCAGGAAGCCTATGATGAAGCGGTTGATGATGTTTTTAATGTGCTTGAACAGTTAGAAAGGTTATTGTCTTCGCAACGTTATCTGGTAGGAGAAGAAATCAGTGAAGCGGATTGGCGTCTATTTACGACATTGGTCAGGTTTGATGCTGTTTATGTTGGTCACTTTAAATGTAATAAAAAACGCATCGATGACTATCAATCCTTGTCTAATTATTTAAGAGATCTTTATCAGCAACCAGGAATAGCAGAAACTGTCGATATTGATTATATCAAGAGACATTACTATGCATCACACCAGACCATTAATCCAACTGGAATTATTCCTAAGGGGCCAGAGTTAAATTTTCAAGCGCCGCATAATCGAGAAGACCTGACATAATCAAAAACATCTATTAAGAAAAAATTAACTTGCCGTCTGTTCAACGCCCTTTGATTAAAGAGGGGCGTTACCATTGATGAGTACCCACTAGTTCTTATTCGATCTTACAGGGATCAAAATCGGGAGCGGAAGAAACTCGAATGGCTTCATCGATAATGTAGTAGTTTGCTACCGACTCACCATTGTTTTTGAGTACAGTAAACCAATCTTGTGCAAGCTGTTTTTTCGACCAGGCTAATTCTGTTGCTTTGTTATATAAATTGAGTTGTCGGTCATAAACTAGTTTTCTCTGTTTAATATATTCTCGGTTTTGCTCATCTTCCAGTTTTTCATAAACGTTATCTTGCAGTGCCAGACCAAATGCCTGGGTCAGAAATGTTTTGTCGTTTTCCGCCATTTTTGCACCTGCGTTGAGACATGCTTCAGCGATATCAGCCTGAGTAGCACTTTTATCTTTACAAAATGAAAACAGTGCTCCAACGGCTGGTACGGGAATGGCACCGGCAAAGCTAATGGCTGTCATATCAACGGCTAACCCCCTGCTTGCACCTGCTGATTCCAGAGTGCTGGCAAATAATTCAACATGTTTTCCCCAGTATTCATTGTAAACTGGCTTAGACGCGAGTTGATTAAGTGCGTAAATGGCCTGTTGCTCGTCTTGATTGACGATGTTCCTGATTGCAACAGATAACCATAATGCGCCATTTTCACCATCAAGACTAATAGCTTGCTGATAAATATTCTCATCACAACTACCTGAACTAATCGTACAAAAATTAACTAAGTCGTAGGACAACAACTTGCTCTCTGGAAAGTTTCGGTACAGCTCAGCCAAGCGGTTTAAGGTGTCAGAGTCTTCTGTATGAGCACTCAGCAAGGTACGGGTAAGTTGACTATTAAAACTCTCGCTAGCATCTAACCTGGTGAGAAATTTTTGAGTATCTTCAATCAATGACTTAGTGACGGTATCAATATTTTCATCCTGTGATAGCCAGTCTTGTTCTAAAGCCTTATCACAGCTGGCAATTGAATTTTCATTCTCTTCTTGCTGTGCTGAATATGCTAGTTTTTCAGGCTTTTGTTTTTTAGAGGGCAGGCTTGTTAGCATAGGAGTTGATTGGTTTGTTGAGTCGTTGATAACTGGATTGGATTGATTGTTGGGTAACCTGTCAAGGCTCGCCACTATTACCATACCGAGAATTATAATAACCAACCAAATGATCCAAGAGGTTTTTCTACTCATAAGTTATAACTTTCCTTACTTTAATGTCGTTATTCTATCACCGTTACAGTCTAAAGTTAGAGACCTGAGTATGGTTGTTAGGCTCACTATAGGAATATAGATGGTGCTGTTTAGTTGTGACGCCTGAATGGGGATAATATTCATAGTTTTGAGTGTTTCGGTAGAGAATATTTTAATATTGTTGATATTCAAGGTTGATTATATTTCTGCTATCCATCTCATTAATATGGTACTTTTACTCAATTAAGGACTAGTAGTCTTAAGTAAAACAAGCGATTATCGGATTGTGAAAGTTAGTTAAACTATTTTTGTATTTGTCAGCGAGGAGCAGTCAGTATGTGTCGTTTTGCATCATACATCGGTCCAGAAATTTTCATTTCATCTTTGCTTACCGAGCCAAAACATTCGTTAATTCATCAAAGTTATCATGCCAGAGAGAGGCAAGAGCCGCTTAATGGTGATGGTTTTGGGGTTAGTTGGTTTGCTCCCGGCTTTTGCGATCGTCCAGCAACCTTTAAAGAAGTTTCGCCTGCCTGGAATAATCCGAATCTGGTGGATATCGCACGAGTTACCAAGAGTTCGTGCATATTGGCTCACGTAAGAGCAGCCACTGTCGGCGGACAAATATCAAGAAGCAACTGCCATCCATTTACCTGGAAACAGTTTGTATTTATGCACAATGGCACGGTTCATGGGTTTTCCAGGATTAGGAGAGAGTTGCGCAAAACACTTTCTGATGAAGCCTACGATCTGATTAAAGGGTCCACTGATACAGAGCACCTTTTCGCTGTTTTTGTCGATCAAATCAGCCAATTAACCACTCCCAATCATGATGATATTGCGCTAGCACTGACTCGAACAATCAAAGTGATTGAAAAAATCACTAAACGTTAGCTCTGTTTCTTCATTGAACTTAGTCGTTACAGATGGAAAATCTCTGGTTGCAAGTAAATATTCGACTGATAATAGCGAAGTTAATTCGTTGTATTACTCCAGTGGTGTTGAGTATGGATGTAAGCAAGGAGAGGTGGAAATAAAAAGTTGCGATCAGAAAAATAGTTCTGTGTTGATTGTCTCTGAACCACTCACAAAAGATAAATGCTGGAATAAGGTCGACAATGGCACTTTGATTATTGTCGATGAAGAGAGAAATCTGGTGCTAAAAAAAATGACATTATAAATAATCACCAGCGATCTTTTCTCGTGGTTTTACTTGCTCACTTTTATATTTATTTCTAAAAATCGGTCCAGATTTTAGATACTTTCAATTGTTCTATAATATAGAACACATATTTGCTAATTTTGCTGTTTATTGCTTTTTAGTTAACTATTAAGCTAGCTGTTATTCATTCAATTTAAACCTCAGAAGAGACTCACACTCAAGTTGGGGTAAGAGGCAGCCTATGCAATACAAGAACTCGGCAAGACAATATGGTTTGGTCGCTAAACTTCTACATTGGATCACCGCACTGCTTTTTTTAGCAGCCTATATGAGTGTTTATTTTCGCCATTGGTTTAGCGAGAGTACTACTCCAGAAAACTGGTGGCTGTTACAGTTACATTTGTCAATCGGAGTCTCTATTGGTGTACTGGTAATATTAAGAATTATCTGGCGATTGATGAACCCTTCGCCAGTAGCCGAACCTGGCACGCCGACAGAGCACTTTGCTGCTCGGATGGGACATTTAGCTCTTTACGCTATCATGATTATTATGCCGCTTACCGGTTATCTGGGGACAGGGGCAAATACCGAATTCTTTTTTCTTTTTGACATCACAAAGTTTTCAGATACCTGGCTGTTTACTCAAATCATTCAAGAGAATTTAGGGATTTCTTTTAAATATTTTGAAGCGCCTGTTGACTTTATACATAAAAAAATATTAGGGGAATGGCTCGTCTGGATGTTGATAATGGGTCATATAATAGCGGGGTTATACCATCATTTTGTAAAGAAAGATCGGACATTAAAGAAAATAACTTTCGAAAGCGCTAAGAGCTAACAATTACTATTTCAATAACAAAGAACTTTGAGGAACTGAGTATGGATAAACCGATTATCGTCGACAACAAGCCTGTAAAAGTCAATCTGGAAAAGGGAGAAGAATATTATTTTTGTTCCTGTGGACGCTCTAACAACCAGCCTTTCTGTGATGGCTCTCATGCCGGTACAAGTTTCAAGCCAAGGTCCTTTACCGCAGAAGAGAGTGGTGATGGATATTTATGTCAATGCAAGCATACCGCAAATAGCCCTTTTTGTGATGGTAGTCATAACCAGTTTAATACTGAGCAGATAGGCAAGGAAGGCCCTGGAGTTCAACTGCAGGCAGCTGCGGGGCCAGTGGTTAGCGCTACAAAAGAAGAACCAGCTGTTGAGTTTATTCATCAGCTGGCCAGAGAAGGGTTATCAAAAATGGGCCATCATGGACCTATGACATCAATGGGGGTTCCTCGTTATCAACTTCCATTGTGGGATGATTTGCAGGTAATGGTTGCACAGATGGCACGCAAACCACTTTTAGAAGAAGTGTCAGTTGGCACTGAACTGGTTATTGGCCCTCAGGCTAAAAAGCCACTTAAACTAAAAATTCCGCTATTTGTATCTGATATGAGTTTTGGCGCATTATCTGAAGAGGCCAAGATTTCGTTAGCAACTGGTGCGGAACTTGCCGGTACGGGGATTTGTTCCGGCGAAGGTGGAATGCTACCCGAAGAGCAAGAAGCTAACTCAAGGTACTTTTACGAGTTGGCGAGCGCTGGCTTTGGTTATGATGAGTCAAAGTTGAAAAGTGTCCAGGCTTTTCACTTTAAGGGAGGACAAGGGGCAAAAACTGGAACTGGCGGTCATCTTCCGGGAAGTAAAAATATAGGTAAGATTGCTCAGGTCAGAGGGATTGAGGAAGGTACATCTGCGGTTTCCCCACCAACCTTTAAAAATTTACATAGTGCAGAAGATTTTAAACAACTGGCTGATCGTGTTCGAAAAATCACTGGAGGGATCCCGATAGGTTTTAAGTTAAGCGCTAATCATATTGAAGAGGATATCCAGTTCGCTCTGGATGCCAGTGCTGATTATATTATTCTCGATGGTCGGGGTGGCGGAACCGGGGCCGCCCCGGAAATGTTTCGGGATCATATCAGCGTGCCGACTATTCCTGCATTGGCGCGTGCTCGTAAATACCTGGATAAACAAGGTGTCAGTGGTCGGGTAACCCTGATTATTACCGGTGGCTTACGAGTGCCGATGGATTTTGTTAAAGCACTGGCTTTGGGGGCTGATGGAATTGCCGTTTCTAATAGTGCTATGCAGTCGATAGGATGTATTGCTGCTCGTATGTGTAATAGCAATAATTGTCCCGCGGGTATTGCTACTCAGAAACAAGACTTACGGCAAAGGTTGAATGTGGAAAAAGCAGCTAATCAGTTGCGAAACTTTTTCGAGGCATCCACTGAACTAATGCAGGTTATGGCTAGAGCTTGTGGTCATAACTCGTTGCAGCAGTTCAATCAAAATGATCTGGCGACATGGAATAGAGAAATGGCACTTTTATCAGGGGTCAGGTTTTCAGGTATCGATGTAGATTAAATCAGGGGAGTTGTTAATTGCGATGGTAAGTGCTTTCTTGTCATCGCAATATTGTTGCCGTTTTCCGGGAAGCTGCGGAGGTATTAGCAGGCTTGTGTGTTCAAATAGGTAGTACGGGTTAGTGGTATCTGAGAATAGTATATTAGAGCGCCAATCTCTTATTGAGATTATTGATTGTTTTTTAGACAGTTTACGGAGAGACTAATAGGGATAAACAAGGACTCAGGGAGACGTTCATGGATTCATCAAATTCTCATTCATCAGCTTTATTCAGGCTTACTGCCATTATAATTTCTTTTTTCTTATTGCTAATTTCAGTTAATTCTAAAGCAGCTAAGCACTATACCGGCGTATGGGAGTCAGGCAAAGATGGCTACTATTTGTGGAATGGTGTTAGCTGGAAAGATTTTGAAAAAAAGTGGAAAGAATTAGCAAAGAAAGACCTGCGTCTGGTTGATATAGAAACCTACCTGGATGGCGGTAAGCGAAAGTATGGTGGCGTTTGGCGAAGTGGTAAAGATGGTTACTACCTCTGGTCAGGTGTAAGCTGGAAGGCTTTTGAAAAAAAATGGAAAGAGCTAGCTAAAAAAAACCTCAGGTTAATTGATATTGAAACCTATAAAGTTGGTAAAAAACGTAAGTATATTGGTGTTTGGCGTGAAGGGAAATCTGGCTACTATTTGTGG
>CBDUHU010000004.1:0-21118 GCA_965366725.1 uncultured Kangiellaceae bacterium | reverse complement strand
GCTAAACAGTTGAGTTGGGATGGTCAGATAAGTCAAATTGACTTTTCTGACTTATTACTCAATCAAATAAAGCTTTTTCAGCGAGCCGCTGATAAGCAAATTCATCCGCTGTTGGTTGTTAATTCAATAAGCATCGATAAAAGCCAATTTAAGCCGGATGAGAGTTATGTTAGTCGAGTGGAAGTTGAACAGGTGAAGGGTTTGGAGTCACTGGTTAATGATAGTGATAAAGAAAGATATCTGACTAATTTATCAAGACTTCAATTAGAGAAAATAAAACTGTCTAATCAGTGGGCAAAGATCCAGGTGTTGTCTATTGATGGGCTTGACCTTGATCTGGTTGCCGATGATAAAGGACTCAACCTGATCAACTGGTTTTCTCCAACGGCTAATGGTGGTTCTCAAGTTGCTACTGAAGAGGTATCTGCTAAACCGTTCAACATTGAACTTACAAAACTAAGCGTTAGTGGTCAGTCTGGCTTGACTCTGAGTGAATATTCAACAGGTAAACCAATTATTCACCAGGTAAGTGATATTGAATTGGGACTTGATAATTTTGCGACTCAACCAGCGTCTATTAAAAAATCTCCAATAAAATTATCACTTACTGTAGGTGATAGTGGCAAAGTGACAAGTCAGGGGGATCTGATTTTAGGCGGTGATAATATTGAACTGACTTTGGCAGGTGAACTATCTAATATCGATTTAATCAACCTTACTGATTATAGTGCGCGGTTTGCCGGATACCGTATTGATAGCGGTAATTTAAATCTTGGTTATGAATTTAAACTTGCTAATAATCAGATTGAAGCAAAATTAATTTCATTATTGGAAAAGTTTGATTTAGCCGATTTACAGACCCATGAAAAGTCAGAACTCAATGATGATTTAGGCATCCCATTACCACTCGCATTGAATTTATTAAGAGATAGTGATGATAATATCGAATTAAAAATCCCTCTTTCAGGCGATCTTGCAAACCCTGATTTTTCGGTTGCCAGTATAATGTCAATTGTGGTTGCAAAGGCGATAAAAAATGCGGTTATCTATCACTATTCACCACTTGGAATGCTTACTCTTGCAAGTGGTGTTTTTGATCTGGCAACCGCACTTAAATTTGAGCCACTTGACTTTGCATTTGGTAGCAGTGAGCTGAATGATGCATCACGTCAGCAGCTTGCAAAGCTGGCTGGCCTGATGAATGAAAAGCCAAAAGTCAAATTTCGGGTTTGTGCGATAGCAACAGAAGGTGACTGGCCTGCATTGCTTTCAAAACGAGAAGATGAAGTTAAGGCTAGCGAGTCTGAGGATAACAAATCTCAGGATAACAAAGTAATGATACCGGTTGAACTTGAACCATTACTTGCTCTGGCTAAACTTCGCCAACAGAAGTCAATTAACTACTTAGTTGAAGCACATCAGATTGAAAGAAGTCGCTTGTTTGCATGTAATGTTAAATTAAGTGGCAAAAAGAAACAGGCTGCACTGGTTGAGCTGTCCATTTGATTTTTATTAATCAAAAAAGTTTACCGTTTTATCTTTTTGATAGCTTCTGCCAGACAATGCTGAGAATTTAAATAGTCGATTTAACCCCAATTTGAGATTAACTAGCGAGTTCTTTGCACACCTTCAGGAAGTTGATTAATTCTATTCACTTCAGAGGTACTAAATTTAGCAGGGTTTTGCAGGTAATCTAATAGCATATCCGTTGCATCAAGCCCCCAGAAGTTTTGCTCGGCAACGCGAAATGTGGGCACTCCAAAGACTGCGTTTTTGGCGGCTTCTTCTGTATTTAGCCTGAGTTGGTTTTTTATTTCAGGTTGACTGGTTAGCTGAATAATATCCGAAATACTGGATTGTTGTTGCAAGCGCTTTTGCGCTTCAGGAGAGTCAAAAGCCAGTCCGTATTTCCAGATAATATCAAATATCAGTTGAATTACATCCCTTTGACACCCAGCAGCCAGCGCCAGTCTTAACGGATTCAATGAATTAAACGGGTGAGCAGGTGGCATTTTAAACGGTACTCTCAGTTTTCCGGCACGCCAATGGCAGTGTTGATAAGTGAATATTCTCTTAGGTGGAATTTCGGCAGGACCAATATTGTCCCAATGGTTGAGCAGTCCGGCAAAAAGAATGGGCTTATAAACAACCTCGGCATTGTCTGGTAATTGATTAAACAAGCTATGCTGCAAGTAAGCAAAAGGCGAAATAAAATCGAAATACCAGATAAGTTTCATATGATTTAATGCTCAGTTAAATGATCGATGGGTATAAAGTTATGAGTTACGCTGGTTAAAAGCTGTTAACTGTTCTTCGGTCGCCTTTAATTGAAATTTCTCTTTCCATTCAGCATAAGGCATACCATAGACTTCATTCCTTGCGGTTTCATAATCTAATTCCACATCAAGTGCCTGAGCTTCTGACACCATCCATTTAGCCAGACAGTTGCGGCAAAAATCAGCAAGAATCATTAGATCTATGTTCTGTACTTCTTTATGCTCATCCAGGTGACTTAATAAGCGGCGGAATACCGCAGCCTCAATTTGTTGCTGTTTTTCCATTTCGACATCTTTCCTCTGAATTAAGTGATAATATAATAACTTATTACAAACTTTTGCTCTAGATATACAGTTGATAACGCACTTTGACTCACAAATTATGATAAATTCACCGTCAAAATATTAATTAAAAAAGAATCAGTGTGGTATTGAAGTTCTGGCAAGTTGTCCTTATTTCAGTTGAACCAACTCTTATTTAGCTCTGTCTCTATGTTTTTAAGCTGATAATCGATAATATTGGTAATTTATAGTTGTATGCTAGTTAATAAGCTTCTCATGATAGAAAGAATATTAAAGGGATTTTACATAAAATGATTTGTGTTGCCGGTATTTCCAAGTCGTATCAAATGGGTGATACAGTTGTGCATGCGTTAGACCAGGTTGACCTTCACATACCTGAGAACGATTTTGTCGCAATAATGGGACCGTCTGGATCAGGTAAGTCTACTCTGATGAATATTCTTGGTTGCCTGGATCAAGTTGATGATGGAAGTTACCAGTTAGGCGGGGAAGAAGTTGCAGATATGAACGATGATCAACTTGCTGCTCTTAGAAACCGCTCCATTGGATTTGTTTTTCAGACATTTAACCTGCAAGCGCGCCGAACCGCATTAGAAAATGCAATGTTACCCTTGAGGTTCTCAGACTGCTCAAAGCAGGAAGCACGCGAAAGAGCGATGTCAATGCTTATCAAGGTCGGGTTAGAAGCGAGAGTTCATCATCGTCCATCAGAGCTTTCAGGTGGACAACGACAAAGGGTCGCTATCGCTCGGGCACTGGTCAATAATCCCTCAATTATTTTAGCTGATGAGCCCACCGGTAATCTGGATAGTAAAACGACCGAAGAGATCATGCAGTTATTTCATCAACTTCATCAGCAGGGTCAAACGGTAGTTATTGTGACTCACGAAGATGAAATTGCAAAACATGCCAAACGTGTGGTTACACTTCGTGATGGAAGCATCTTAGAGGATAAGTTGAATGCTTAAAACAGTAACTTTGTTCATCACATTATTATCCTCAAATTCATTATTTGCCAAAAATGAAGTGCTTCTCACTGGTAAAGTGAAAGCGGGCGACGTTCAAAATTTTACAGTTCCCTGGTCGCAAACCTGGCGGCAACAGATAAAGTGGATGAAGCCAGAGGGAGAAATTGTTCAACAGGGCGAGTTGGTGGTACTTTTTGACACGTCCAATCTTGACAGCCAGATTGAGCAGGAACAGGTAAACCTTAGGCAGGCAAAAGATAAAGCTAAAAATAGCAGAATTAATCTTGAACAGAAAGTGATTGATGCAGAACATGCTCAGATTAAAGCTGAGTTGGAATTTGAGTTGGCTAAACTTGAAGCGAACGTGCCTTCAAAATTTCGAAGTGAATTTGAAAAAGATAATGTAGATTTTGATTTTAAGAAATCAGCTAAAGCTTTGGAACAAGCCAAAGTTAAATTAAAAACAGCGAAGGATTCTCTTAGTTCAGAACTTAAAAAAGAACGTCTGGAAGTCCAGCGAATTGGAGCTGTTTTAACTAAAAAACAAAATGAGCTTAGTTCTTTACAATTAATCGCTGCGAGAAAGGGAGCCGTTCTGCATGCCTCACATCCGTGGAATGGAAGTAAGATTAGTGAAGGGCAGTCGGTACAGAATTCCTGGAAAGTTGCATCAATTCCGAGTTTTGGAAAAGAGTCTATCCAAAGTTGGGTAAATGAAGTTGACTGGCCAAAGATAGCCGTTGATCAACCAGTAAAACTTACTTTGGACGCTTATCCTGATGAACATTTTACTGGCGTAATTAGCAAAATAGGATTACAGGCAGAGAAAAAAAGCGGTTGGGGAAAAGCGACATACTATGATGTAGAAATAGCGATTGTCGATAAGTCTGAACGGTTGTTAATCCCTGGAATGAGTGTTCGTATTGAAGTTTCGAGTCTGAAGGTTGATGATGCATACGTTAAAGAAAAACAAATATCACCACCAAACATAGAGAATGCTGACTAAAATGAAGCGAATAATCTTATCGTTAATTTATTTTACTGGGATGACAGCTTTTATTACGGGCTGTCAGCAACCTGTTAAACAACTTTCTTCTACAGCTGACATTGTTACTGAGTTGTATGTTGAAGCTAATGGAGAGCTTGCTTCGAGCAACACAGCAATGCTCAGTCCGCCAGCTGTCAAGAACCAATGGCAGTACAAAATAACCTATATCACCCCGGAAGGCACGAATGTTAATGAGGGTGATAGGGTGATCAGTTTTGATATCAGTCAACTCAGTCAAAAATTGGCCGTCAAAAATAGTGAATTAAAAACTAAACAGAAAACACTGGATAATACCCGCCTGACTAATGAAGCAAAACTTGAGAAACAGAAGCTTGAGTATGCTGAGTTTAGTATGCAGAGGGATAAGGCGAAACGAAAATGGGAACAATCAAAGGGGCTTGAAAGTAACCTGGAGTCTCAGAAATTGGCAATTCAATATAAACTTTCTGAAAATGAAACTCGGCGACTAAAAAGAACGCTTGCGAAAACTATTGAGTCAAACAAAGTTAAGCTTGCAATTGCCGAAAATAATGTTCAAAGATTACAAAATGATGTGGAACTGATTAGTGCTGGAATTAAGAAAATGACAATTAAAGCGCCCAAATCAGGGATCGTTATTTATCGCCCCGACCATCAGGGAAAAAAAGTGTCTTCCGGGGATACCGTTTGGATGGGAAGGCAGATTATAGGTTTACCCTCGATAGAAAACATGATTGTAAAAGCTCAAATTCTTGAGTCTGATGCAGGTAAAGTTGCACTTGAACAGCGAGTTGAAGTGATTCTTGATGCTGCCCCGGAAAGAGTTTTTCTTGGAAAAATTAACAAACTTGGAAAAGTTTTTCGTCGTAAAAGTAATAATCAGCCGATTATTATTTTTGATGCTGAGATAGTATTAGATAAGCCTGATACGGATCTGATGAGACCTGGTATGGCCGCGCGTTTGAGGATTCTTACCAGCGGACAACTTGATACATCCAACGCTGTTGTATCTTCGTCTGTTGAGTATTGAAGGAACCAGCAATAACAATGAATCAATTAAACATAAGTAAAAAGTTACTGATATATATTGGGTTGGCTGTAATGTTAACCAGTTGTGATGATGTATTACAGCAAGAAAATATCAGTTTGTTAATTTCCAGGAAACCATTCACTATTAAAGTGCCTGCATTAGGTGAACTGGAAGCTGCTAAGGCAACTAATATTAGTATGCCTACCAGTGTTTTTGAACCGCAGGTTATAGAGTGGTTAGCTGAAGAAAATACACCAGTTAAAAAAGGTCAGGTTGTTGCGCGTTTTGATTCTAAAAAATATCAACATCAAAGCCAACAGGAACAGTTTCAAATTGATAAATCTTCAATTGGTTATCAGACTAAAAAGCAAGTTTTACTGAATGAAAAAGGTGAAATTCTGAGCGAGAAAGGGCTTATCATTGAGGAACTTGATATCGCATCACAATATAGTGTAGATGACTTGGAAGTGTATTCACGTAATCAGATTATTGATGATATGAGAAATCAGGAATACCTGGAGGCTAAAAGGGACTATACCGGCTGGAGGGGAGAGAGTCATGATGAAAAATCAGCTTCGGAGCTTGAACTTTTACGTCTTCAACAATGGCAACATGAAGCCAAATTGAATATGTATGCAAGTGCATTAGAACAGCTGGAAGTCAGAGCGCCACACGATGGATTATTTGTTCTCAGTAAAAACTGGCGCGGTGAAAAACCAAGAGTTGGAGATAGTACCTGGCCTGGACGAAAAATAGCATCGTTACCGGATTTGTCAAAACTTCAGGCGAGAGTCTTTATCCTGGAGTCTGAAGCTGCTGGTGTTAAAGTAGGGCAACGGGTTGAACTGATTCTGGATGCTTACCCGGATCAACTAATCTCTGGAGTATTGGAGCAATTAGATAGTATTGCCAAACCAAAAGAAAATGGTAGTCCTGTGAAATATTTTGAAGCAGTCGTAGCAATAGAAGATGCGAAACAGGACTATTGGCGTCCTGGGAGTCAATTGCAGGCAGTTATTTATGCGGCTGAACTTGAACAGGTTGTCAGTATACCTTCACAAGCACTTTTCTTTAAAGAAGGTAAATATTTTGTTCAAGTAGATGAAGGTAATAAGTGGGCCAATCGCGAAGTCACTGTCGGGTTGCGAAGCACAGCCAAAACCCAGATTTTGAGTGGACTTGATGTTGGAGAGCGAGTTGCCTTATTAGGAAAAACTAATGAAAAAGGAGAACAAGTTGGAGTTCATTAGTGCGTTGAGAGACTCCTGGGAAGAGTTATGGCATCATAAAATGCGAACTGCTTTAACCTTGCTGGGTATGATATTTGGCGTTGGTGCGGTTATTGCGATGTTGAGCATCGGAGAGGGTGCGGAGCAAGAAGCTTTAGAGCTTATCGACTCTATGGGGCTGCGTAACGTTATTGTTAACGCAAAAACAATGGACGAACAGCAAATGAAAGAAGTTCGTAGTCATTCCATTGGTTTATCGAAGAGAGACGTAGAAATTGCCACAGAAACATTAAGCTTTATTGAGCATTCTAGTGCTGAAAAAATGATCAAAGCTTATATCGTTTATGCAAATGGTAATAAGAGTGATGCTTCAGTCTATGGGGTGACGCCAAGTTATTTTCAGCTATCAGGCTTTGAGGCAGAAAAAGGGCATATTTTTACTCAGGAAGACTCTCAAAGTTTCGCTCAAATTGCGGTATTAGGGGCTCATACAGCCAAATCTTTGTTTGCTAATCAGGATCCTGTTGGAAAGTTAGTCAAGGTTAATCATGTCTGGTTACGTATTGTTGGTGTATTAGAAAATAAATTGTTAAATAAAGACGAATTTGAAGGAATAAAGCTCGGCGGGGAGAAAAATCGTGTATTTGTTCCGCTGCAAACAGCCCTGAAAAAGTTTAGTTTTCCCAAGTTAGACAATGAAATAGATACTTTCAGGATTAAAGTTGCTAAGAACGTTGATCCTAATCTTGCTTCAATTGCATTAAACAACTTATTAAACCAACGTCATGGCAAAGCCGATGATTATGAGGTGGTTGTGCCCGCTAAGCTAATGGAACAACATCGACAAACACGACGAATTTTTACCATTGTAATGTCTTGTGTTGCTGGTATTTCGTTGCTGGTAGGTGGAATTGGCATTATGAATATCATGCTGGCAACGGTGCTTGAGAGAACTAAAGAAATAGGACTACTTAGGGCTGTCGGCGCGCGCCAGAAAGATATTATGAGTCTTTTTATGGTTGAGAGTTTTACTGTTGCGGCAATTGGTGGTGTCTTAGGTATTATTCTCGGCTATGTGATTGCTCAGATTATCGCTTATTATGCAGACTGGTCGGTTGGATGGTCTTTTTCTGCAATTTTTTTATCGGTAGGAGTTTGTGCGATTGTTGGGTTAATTTTTGGAATTTATCCTGCACATAAAGCCTCCAAAATGGATCCGATTGAAGCGCTTCAACGAGATTAGCCCTGGTATCCTTTTTCTGTGAGAAAAAGGTCCCTTCAGATATTGATTTGATCGTTTGATGGAAACTTATCAAGGCGATAATGAGTACCTGGAATAGTTTTATCTGTTTGCTCATAGTTTTTTAGTCGGGTGGTGACTCTACACAGAAGCTCTCAAATTAATCCCCTTATTGCTTATCTTTATTAACAATTCCAATATGCTAGTCGATATCAGAGTTAGGATAATATGAACTCTGATATTGAATGATTTCTGCCTGATTGCGGGTCAAAAAATATTTAGTTTTAGATTCGCTCCTCTATGAGCTACTATCTATTCATTACATTCAGCTTAATTGTCAGGGTAATGAGTTTGTTATTTTTTGAACAGCTACTTTTAAGGGGCTTAAAGCACCCATGGAAAATTATCCTGCTAATTGCTACGGTTATTTTGCTTTTATCCTCCGGTATAGTGCGTCTTGAAATCAGTAATGATTTTAGAGTGTATTTAAGTAAAGATAACCCCCAGCTAAAAGCATTTGAAGCGTTTGAGGCAGATTATGTCAAATCAGATACGGCTACTTTTGTAATCACTGCCAAACATGGTGATCTTTTTACCCGCGAAGGTCTTACATTAATTGAGAAACTAACAACTGATAGTTGGCAGATTGATTATGTTTATCGAGTTTCGTCGTTAGCCAATTATCAATATACCCAGGCTTTTGGTGATGATGTTGAAACAAATTATCTGATTGAAAATGCGTCAGATTTAACCGATTCAAAAATTATAGATATCAAAGATGTTGCACTAAATGAGAAACGACTCGTCCGTCGATTGATTACTCCTGATGGGAAGTTAGCGCTTGTGGCCATGAATCTCAACTTACCCGGTGATCTGGCTAATGCATCGATAGCTGTTACAGAACAGGTTGAAAAATTACGTGATCAATATCGAACGCTTTATCCGAATTATCTAATTGATAATGGTGGTTCTACTGCTTTTAACACAACCTTAGCCAGAGCCGTCGCTAATGATATGGCGACTTTACTTCCCTTAAGTTATTTTGTGATATTTGCTGGCTTGATCTTTCTGTTAAGGAATTTGAGCGGCACCTTTGCCATTTTTGTTTTGATTACATCTTGCCTGTTAACTACATTTGGTGTGTTTGGCTGGTTTTCCCCGGTACTAACCCCTATTGCTGGTTTTGCCCCAAGTATACTACTATCAATTATGATTGCTGATAGTGTTCATATTCTGGTGATTTATTATCAACAGATGGAAAAAACAACTGATAAATTACAAGCTATTGCTGAAAGTCTGAAAATAAACCTGATGCCGGTTTTAATTACCAGTATCACCACCATGGTTGGCTTTTTAAGTCTCAACTTCAGTACTTCGCCGCCTTATAGAGATCTGGGCAATATGGTTGCCGTAGGAGTGCTAATTGCATTGATATTCAGTCTTGTCTTTTTGCCAGCCTTGTTGGCTATATTGCCCATTGGTAAACAGAGATTTAAAAGTGTAAAAATCGACTTTTCTGCATTTTCCAAGTTTGTCATTAAATTCAGAAAAGGACTTTTTGTAACGGTTTCACTGTTGACAATTGTAGCGATTACTTACATTCCCAACAATCGTATCAGTGATAACTGGGCAAACTATTTTGATGACAGTTTTGAAATTATTCAGCTAGTTAAACGAATTGACGGTTATCTTAGTGGAATTAATTCGTTGGAATATTCTTTAAGTGCTAGTCAGCCCGGCGGAATTTTTAGCCCTGATTATCTGCGTCAGATTGAACAATTCGAAAAATGGTTTATGCAACAAAATAAAGTTGTCAATGTGATTTCATTAAGCCAATTGATGAAAGATTTAAACCAGGTTATGCATGGAGACAAAATAGAATCGTATAAAGTACCAGAAACATCAGATATGGCTGCTCAGTATTTATTATTTTACGAACTTGGTTTACCCTCTGGGCTGGGGTTGAATAACCTGGTAACTATCCATAAAGACGCTTCGCGCTTTACCGTCTCTGTATCTGACGCGGGTTCTGATGAACTACTGGAACTGGACCGTAGAGCAAAATACTGGTTAAGTAAGAATGCGCCTGCAGTAACGGCGACTTCAGCGACAGGACTGGGAGTTGTATTTGCTCACATTGCACAACGTAATATTACCAGTTTATTAGTTGGTACGCTGGTCGCTTTGGTTGGTATTTCTGCATTGTTGGTAATAGTTTTCAGATCCGCTAAATATGGTCTGATCAGTCTGATACCAAATATTATACCTGCCGCAATAGCCTATGGCGTTTGGGGAATGAGCTATGGTTATGTAGATATTTCATTGTCCATTGTCGCCTGTTCAACTCTTGGCATTGTTGTTGATGATACTGTTCATTTTTTGCATAAATATATTCGGGCAAGGCGACAAGGTTTGAATGCTGAGGCAGCGGTGACTGATTCATTTCAAAGAGTCGGTCCAGCATTACTAACAACGACACTTGTATTATCTGGAGGGTTTTTTATTCTTTCAGTATCTCATATGAATACTTCAGCAATGATTGGAATGTTAATGGCAATTACCTTGATATTTGCACTTGTCGTTGATTTTTTATTGTTACCAGTCATACTGTTATTTGCCGATAAAGATAGTATGCCAGATGCAAATGATTAGAAAGAACAAACTAGAATATATTTTATTCTTTAGTTTATATAAAAAATGAGGCTCTTATGTCGTTGGAAAAATCACTGCAAAAACACCAGGCGGTACTCAATTTCTGGTTTGTTGAGTGCACACCGAAGGATTGGTTTAAAAAGAGTGTTGAACTTGATAACAAAATAAAAGAAAGGTTTATGACGGCCTACAATGCTGCTATTAATAATGAACTTTATGAATGGCGAACTTGTGCAGAAGGAAGGTTGGCCGAAATCATTATACTTGATCAGTTTTCCCGAAATATGTTTAGAGAGTCAGAAAAAGCTTTTGCCTATGATTCTTTAGCTGTTGCTTTAAGCCTTGAGGCTATACATCAGAAAAGTGATAAGAAATTAACGTTAGAGAAAAGAAAGTTTATTTACATGCCATTAATGCATTCTGAGTCATTAAAAATACACCAGCTTGCACTTGAAGTATTTTCTCAACCTGGTTTAGAAGATAATTATCGGTTCGAACTCATGCATCAAAATATAATCGAAAAATTTGGCCGTTATCCACATAGGAATAAAGTATTAAACCGAACTTCCACTGCAGAAGAAATTGAGTTTCTTAATCAGCCAGGTTCATCATTTTAATGATAAACTAGTTAGCAAATTTATCAGACTAAATCAGTAAATATCTGATTAAAGGCTTGGTCGTTTTTTAATAAAAATCATGAAATATTTCGTTGAATTGTAACATTTCAGATAAAAAACGGTCTTGGATTATAATCGAATCACTAATTATCTTAATCTATGCTCTCATATCTTTTTTCAAAGCTCTCAGGGAAAAACAGGAAGTCGCTGGTTAGAGTGGAAAATCATTATCTATATCATTTTACCGGATGTATCTACTGTTTAAGAGTAGAGATGGCATTAGCAAGATTTGGTCTAAGTATCGAAAAACGTAATATTTATCAGTCTCCAGAGTATTATCAGGAGCTTCAAAATGGTGGTGGAAAAACAACTGTGCCCTGTTTAAAAATTGAAAAAGACAATAAAATTCGCTGGATGTATGAATCAGGGGATATTATAAAATACTTGAAAGAATATTCAGCTAGATAGAATTCAATGTTTTTTGCTTAATCGAGCATTCATCAATATGATGTAGTAATTTGCTATTTCTGATTTAGTTTAAAGTCGCTTTGTTCTTACACAATCAAGGATTTTATCAATGAGTTCATCGGTATTTATCGGTTTGCTAATATGATTATCCATACCTAACGACTTGTAGTACTCAATATCGCTTTTTAATACATTAGCAGTCATTGCTATAATAGGAAGCTGATGAAAATCTGGATTTTTACGAATTATTTTTGTTGCTTGGGCTCCATCCATTTCAGGCATTTGAATATCCATTAAGATAATATCAAACTCAGAACTTTGTAATTCTTCAATGACCAGTTTACCATTATCAACAATTGATACAAGGGCTCCTAATCCACTTAAGATTTTTTTGGCGATAACCTGATTGATTTTATTATCTTCTGCGACCAATACTTTTATTGACGCTAGACGCTTCTGATTGGCGACTGAATTCTTCGAATGTTGTTCAGGAAAGCTGCTTATTATCTTTTCTATTTCTAATAGACTAAGTGGCTCTTGTATGACACTCTTAATTTCATATTTATTTAACTTGTCACTAGTTTTTTCTAAGATGTTGCTAGAATAAACGATTGTTCTCAATAGAAGTTCTGGCGATGTATTTTGAATGACATCGAGGAATGAACTTTTATCAGAAATATTACCGTTAAGAAGTATTACTGGCTGTCTATTTTTAGTATTTTCAATCTTTCTAATAAGTGTTTTTGAGTCGGTTACTTGTTCTACTGAACTATTCGTAGCAGTAGAGAAATCTCTTATTTTCTTTGGGATTTCTGGATTGTTATCTATCACAAAAATCATATATGAATTATTAGTGTTGAATGTCTTTAAATGATTCTTGTTGTTAATGTCAAAATTCTCTAGTTTAGCCGAGAGTGTAAAGCAACTACCAACATCTTGTTGACTTTTAACTTTAATGTCTCCGTGCATTTTTTTTGCTAGCTCCTTACTAATAACAAGTCCTAATCCCGTTCCGCCAAACTTACGAGTGGTTGATGTGTCAGCCTGACTAAAGTTAGTAAATAATTTTGGGATTGTTTCCTCAGGTATTCCTATGCCTTGGTCAACAACATCAATGTTAAGGTAACAGTTATTTCCATCATTTTTACTTTGCCTGATATAAACATCAACTTTTCCCTGTGCTGTAAATTTTATCGCATTCGAGCAGAGGTTTAATAAAATCTGATTAAGTCGAGTACTATCACCAATTAGATCTCCAGGTGTATCGGGATCAATAAAGTAATTAAACTCAAGACCTTTATTATGAGCAAGCGTTTTGATCAGGGCGTAAACATGATTCATTAGGAGTGTGATACTAAATGGTTTTTCTTCTATAGGCATTTTTCCAGCCTCAATTTTTGAAAAATCCAGTATGTCATTAATAATACGTAAAAGGGTCTTAGCAGAAATATTGATATTATTAATATAGTCTTTTTGTTCATTAGTTAATGAGGTTTTACTTACTAGTTCAGCCATCCCCAAAATTCCATTCATGGGTGTTCTGATTTCATGACTCATATTGGCTAGAAAAGTACTCTTAACTTCAGCAGCTCTTTGTGCTTTTCGATAAGCATTAGCATTATCCATCGCTATTGCTGTTGTTGAAGCGAGAGTTTTAATTATATTCTGATGATGTTTAGTATATGCATTTTGTTTAAAGCTCTGTACTGTGATGGTACCAATAGTTCGCCCTGCTACATTTAATGGCCAATAGATCACGGAAGCAGTCTCATCCCCTGCTTTTGGAGGGACACTTGGCATATTACCAATATATTTAGGCCTGTCCTGTTCAAAGTTATTAATGACCACTGGTAGTTGATTTGTGACACACCATACTGCTAAACGATCTTTTTCATCCATTGAAATTGAGAATTTTTCCAAATGGACACCTCGTTCAATCGCTAATTTAAAATTAATTTGGCGTTGTTCTTGTTCATAAAATCCAATACAGAAAACATTGGCATCCATTAATTGATTGACGTGATAGTAAACAGTATTTAGTATCTTATCTAAGTCGAGTGTAGAGCTAATCTCATTTCCAATATCACTTAATGTACTAATACTTTGATTTGACTTATTAAGCTCATCTGTACGTAAATTGACTTGTACTTTTAGTGCATCCTTATGCTGGTTAAGTTGGCGTATACGGGAAAAGTATAATAGATATAATAGCCCTGCTAAGATGGTCAGAGTGAGGGACTTAAATATGATCGTCTGATACCAACCAGGCGCAATGCTAATTGATAAATTGATCGTTTGATCGCTCCAATTTCCAAGTCGATTAGTTCCTTTTATCGTTAATAAATAGTTACCAGGGTCGAGATTAGTGTAGTTTGCAATACGGTTTTCTGCGTTAATTTCAATGGGCTTTGGATCGTACCCATGAAGTTGGTAGGCATATCTGTTTTTTTCAGGAGCGGAAAAATCAAGAGAAGAAAACTCTACACCAAAGCTTTTTGTATTAGCGGCAAGATTTAGTTTTTTTGAATTGCCAGGAGAAGACTTTTCCCCATTAATCGTTAACTGAGTGACAACCAGAGGAGGTTGGTACTGCCATTCCTTAAATTTTTCAGGCTTGATCATCAAAAGGCCTTTGGTACCGGCATATAAGAGTGTTCCACTGAGTGTTTTGGAATATGCTGAATACCAATTGACTCCAATATCCACCCCATCTGCTTTGGTCAATTCTCGACGTTGAGAGTTCGTTAAATTGATGATGCTTTTTCCATCCCAGATAAGCCCTTGCTGGTCTTGCATTAGATTAGCCCAGAAGGCTTGATCTGGATATCCAAGTTGTTGGTTAATTGACTCGAATTCGATAACATTGTTATTCCACTTAACCAATCGGTCTAAACCTCTAGAGGTAGAAACCCAGAGGGTCTGAGTTTCGTCGACGAACAATCCAACGACTGTATTGTGAGATAAACCAGATTTACTAGCTGGGTCGGACTGGGCTTTAGTAAGAAAACTCTCTCCGGGTTTTATCCGGTATAGTCCATTAGAGGCTCCCGCATATAAAGTACCGTCATCAAGTTTTGCTAATGCATTTAGTTGACTATAAATGACTAACTGTTGGGAGTGTTCAATTGAAACTGGTTTAAATTTCTCCGTTCGTAGAGTAAAGTGATCAAGCCCTTTATCTGTTCCAACCCACATATCACCATCTTTATCTTCTAATAGTCGTTTGATGACATTACTCGATAAACCATTTTTCTTTTCATAATGTATGAAATTATTGTCTTCAGGCTGATAACGATATAATCCCGCCTGACGAGTACCAACCCAGATTTCGCCGGTAGAACTTTCATACAAAGCTGAAACACTGCCATCGTGCAATGATTGTGGATCTGTAATATCAGGTGAGTGGTGGCCAACTAGTCCAATTCCAGGTTGGAATATATCGATCCCTTTTCCTCGTGTTCCAATCCAGATTTGACCATTCGACAATTCCAGTACAGATAATACATCAGGATTACTAAGGCTATCAGGTTTACCTGGACTATGGCGTAAGGTGCGAAAAGCATCGTTTTCAGGATTATAGCTATTGAGTCCATTTCCCCAGGTTCCGATCCATAAAAGCCCTGAACGATCGACTAACAAAGCGCCAATATTGTCCAGGTTAATGCTACTGGCGATTGAGATATCATGGACGATCCTTTCTTTTATTTGAGCTGTAGAAGCATCAAGAACATTAATCCCTCCGCCATAAGTTGCGAGCCATATTTCTGTATCATCAGGCTGCGCAATATCAACAATGACTGAATGGCTTAGTTTGTCTGGGTTAGCAGGGTCAGCTTTTATCCGGTAAAGTGTGTCATCCTTATCAATCCATGCAGCACCAGAGTCATTGGTTCCAATCCAGATTTTCCCATCGTTTGCGGTGAGTAACTTGCTGATAGATTGACCCGCAAAAGAGTTTGAGTTTGATGGGTTTGAGTATTTTTTCTCAAAATGATTGTCGCTTTGATTATATAAACTTAATCCATCTTCAGTACCGATCCAGATATTTTGGCTACCATCGACCAGGAGCGCGTTAATATGATTATTATGGATCCCTTTCGGGTTACTGACCGAATGCTGGTGGTGGGTGATTTGGTTTGTTTTTGGATCTAACCGATCGAGTCCTCTGTGAGTACCAATCCAGAGAGTTCCTGATGAATCCGATACAATTGCACTGATGTAATTGTCAGCCAGACTTGCGGAGTTTCCTGGTGTATGTTGAAAACGGGTAAATTTATCCACATATGGGTCAAGTACTGATAATCCATCATGGCGGGTTCCGACCCATAATTTACCATCTGAGGTAGGCCAGAGCGCACTGATGAAATCTCCTCCGATAGAGTTCGGATTATTCTTGTTAAACTGATATCGGCGGAATCGGTAACCATCGTATCGAATCAGACCTTTTTGAGTACCTATCCAAAGAAAACCCTGTTGATCCTGTGCCAGTACGGTGATTATTCCGAGTGGAATAGATTCTTCATCACCAACTGTTTGAAAGTAGCGTTCCCCCATATCATAAATATCAGCTGTAGGAACTGCCTTAGCCGAAGTAAATAGAGATATCCACACCAGTAAGAATAGGTGGTAACGCATAAAATGGGTCGTTTTAAGTAACCGAAAATGAGTGATGTTAAATTAAAGTGTAGTCGAATTTTGGCCTGTTTTGGTGGATTTTATTTCGGAAATGAAATAAACCAGCACACATTCTACATTTATGACCAGGTCACTGGTTAGTTCCAAAGTAACCTTACTGATATAACATTGCTTAATTAAAGTTAATATTTAAGGAATTGACAGTGGATAAGTATCATTTTACCAGTCAAGTATTGATTAGTGACAACAAAGACCGACTACAAATTGATTTGATACACCATTTTCTTTCCTCGAAGAGTCGTTGGGCAAAGGGGATCTCAAAGGATTTAGTGATGCGTTCAATTAAAAACTCTTTGTGTTTTGGTGCTTATTGGCAAGAACAACAAATTGGGTTTTGTCGAGTCATTTCTGATTATGCAACTTTTGCAAATCTGGTTGATGTATTTGTTGTTGATGAAATGCGGGGAGCGGGTGTTTCGAAATTGTTGTTGCAAAACGTTATGGGGCACAGTTTATTACAAGGACTAAGAAGAATGACCTTAGTAACCTGTGATGCACATGGGTTATATAAACAATTTGGATTTAAAGGTCTGGATAAACCTCAAAATTTTATGGAGATTCACAATCTCGATGGGTATCGTACATTAGCCGAATAAGTCGCTTGACGCCAACATAATAGTCTGACTAATCGTGTGGCTTTTTCCCGGTTGAATCACGATTTTTTCCATACTATTTGCAGCTTCAACACAGAGCATATTTTTGAATCCACAGTCTGGAAAATCCGCCAGACTTTTTACTTTTTCTTGCCAGGGATTCCAGATAACCGTGGAATTGGCGCCACTTTGACTCACTAGTATCCTGGGAGCGCTTTGTTCGAGAATAGCAAAACTATACTGGTTTGGCTGATATATCCTGTCTATTTCACTGGTGATATTCAGTGATTGATTGGACGGTTTGTTAACTTATCAAAATAAGGAGCATCCGCGAGTCCGCGGATCTGTGTTTTTGTAATATTATCGACGTTCAGGTAGCTGTGAATCGCTTCTGACAATATGATGTTTTTTTTATCTGTGTTTTCGGTGGTTAAGCTGACGGTCAATTGCTCGCCCACCTTTATATCAACGGAAAATCTAAATTCATATGGCCAACTCTTAAGTGTATCTGGAGTCGACTCCATTCGTAATGAGAGCGTCAATTCACCAGACGTACTCTCGACAATATTTATAACGCTAAATAAGCTTTGACGCGCAAAGCCATGTTGAGGGAGTTTATTATTTTCAACATGGGCGCCAAACCAGGGCCAACAGATTGGAATTCCTCCTCTTATGGCTTTGCCCTTTGCAAATAATGACAGTGAACTTAACCATAATAGTTCAATCTCATTAAGGACTTTAAAAGAGCTAACATGGGCACCCTGTAGATGCACTTCGGCTGTCGAAAAAGCAGAGGCAAGTTGTACTTTTATAAGTCCCTCTGAAGATTCAACAAAGGTCACTTTTCCAGGTAACGCAAAATTTTGTGTTAGTTTCTTAATATCCATGTTTATTTACTCTACCTCTGAAAGAATTACCTCTCAAAGGGATTTAAGTTTTCACTATCGATTTTTAGCTTGATGTTCTGGCTAATAAACTCTGGTAATGGTATTCCAACCCTTCGGCTTTAGCAATTGGCATCGCCTGCAACGCGAGTGCAGAACTTCCAGACCGGGTCAGCTGTTGAGTTGTAATCACTTTTAAGAAATTGTTAACACTTAAGCCACCATTTTGCCGGGCAAACCCTGATGTTGGTAGTGTATGATTCGGCCCGCTAATATAATCTCCCAGCGCAACCGCACTATTGGCACCGATAAATAGTGAACCATAGTGAGTGAGTTGTTCGCGATTGATTTTCTGGTGGCAGAGCATCAGGTGCTCTGGCGCATAGTTTTGACTAAAGTTGACCATCGCCTGGATTGAGTCAGCGTAAATAAGTTCAACTTGTCTATTTTTCAATAGCGAAACCATTTGGGAGTTATTTTGCAAATAATTTTGCATGGATTCTAACCATTGGTAGTCATCACTCACTAACAAAGAACAAGCTACCGGGTCGTGTTCTGCCTGTGCGAGTGCATCAAGCGCAAGCCACTCTATAGGTTGTTGACCATCGCATAGTGCCAATAGCTCACTTGGTCCGGCCAGTCCATCAATCTGCACGTTAGTTTGTAGCTGCTTTTTGGCTTCATTAACCCAGCTGTTACCTGGGCCGACGATAATGTCTACCGGCGCAATGTCTGAATATCCAAAAGCCATTGCCGCAATAGCCTGTGCTCCACCCAGTTGAACAAACTGAGTAGCACCTGCGAGAGAGGCTGCTGCTTTTACCGCAGGGTTAAGTGATGGTGAAAAGGCTATTCGACTGGGACATCCAGCTACTTTTGCCGGAATTAAAGTCATCAATGCGCTCGATATTAATGGGTATCGTCCCGCCGGAACATAAGCTCCCACTCGTTCAATTGGAATTATTTGTTGGCTATAAGTACCATATTGATCGCTAAATGAGCGGGTCTGGTTTTGTTGGTTTTGAAATCTGGCAAAGGCCTCAATTCTATCGGCGGCTAATTTTATAGATTTAGCCAACTGCGGCTCAAGTTGATAATCCTCAAATGGAAGTAGTTCAGAAACTTGAGGAAATTGGCCATCAAGTGCTTCTGCGTATTGGTTAATAGCTGAATCACCGTCGGTTCGAATTGCCGTCAGCATTTTCGCAACGGTGGTTGCTATCTGGTTATTTTGGGTGAGTGATGGTCGAACCCAGCTATTGGCATTAATTATCATTGAAGCGTCCTTTCAACTCATTACAAATTGCATTGATATCTACTTCTTTGGCAAGTGCGTCGACGAGAGTAAAAAACAATAAATCTGCTGCTTCCCAGCGAACATCCTCATAGTCAGTAGCTTCTATTAATTCTTCTGTTTCCTCCCGGAGTTTCTCCGCTCGAAGTTGCGAAGAAGCAAACAGTTGACGACTAAACGACTTCTCCGGTTGGTCTTTTTTTCTCAACTTCAACAATCGAGTTAATTGCAAAAGATCAAATGACTTAGATTGCGAAGCAAAACAACTATAACGTTCCAGGTGACAAGCATTTTCAATTTGTTTAACACGAAATAAAATGCTATCACCGTCACAATCGATATCCGCCTGTACCAGTTGTTGTTGGTTACCGCTGGTAAGTCCCTTTTGCCAGAGTTCCCGACGGCTTCTACTCCAGTAAATACCGCAGCGTTTGGTTAAAGCTCTGGTTAGTGACTCTCTGTTTGAATAAGCTAACATCAAAACTTTATTCGTTTCAGAGTCTTGTACAATTGTTGGAACTAACTCACTCTTATCAAAATCTAATTGGCTTAAGAAACAGTCAGCCAGTTTTAGTTTGCCGGTATAGATAGACATACCTATTTGTCCATTTGCACCAAGTCTGGTAAACCATTTGATATCGTCAAGTTCAGTAATACCCCCGGCAATGGTCACCGGTACGCTGGAACTATTAATCACCTGCTGTATTCTGTCCCTGTCAAGACCCTCCAGCAATCCTTCTTTTTCTACCTGAGTATAAAGAAATTCACTGCAATTTTTAGCTAACTCAGGAATAAGTGTGAGCACTTCTTCTTTTTCTGTAGATTGCCAGCCTTGAGTAGACCAATAATCTCCTCTGGCATCGATTGCAAAAATCAGATTTTGACGGGATATCTTGTTAACCCAGCTTTCTCGGCAAGCGGTTCCAATGATAATCTTACTTGCACCAGCCTTGATATATTCCTGCGCAGTTTCGAGGTTGCGAATGCCTCCACCAACTCTGCATGGGTGTATTTGCAGCAATTTCTTAATGAGCGCCTTGTTATCTCCCTTCCCTAAAGCAGCATCAAGATCAATAATTGCTACTTCGCCGTAAACAGAGAATTCTTCCAGCAGTTCAAAAACGTCTTGTCGCTCAAGAACTTTTTCTTTTCCCTGTTTTAATTGAACGGCTTTACCGTTCATTAGATCGATTGATGGAATTAACATTTATATATCCTATTATTTAAATCAGTATTATTTTTTAACAAACGCAATTACGTTTATTTCAAATGCGTACGTTGATACCAGCATTAATCAGGTGAGATTTCACCTGGCCAACTGAATAATCACCAGAGTGGAACATTCCGGCTGCAAGGCAGGCATCAGCATTGTTCTCAAATGCATCAACAAAATGCTGTTCGTTCTTTGCGCCCCCTGAAGCAATTATTTGAATGGGAACTTGTTGACTAACCTCGCTTGTTAGTTCTGTATCAAAACCGTTTCCAGTGCCATCCTTATGCATCGCGGTAAGTAGTATTTCACCAGCGCCTCGTTGATAAACTTCATCAATCCATTGATAAAAATTATTATCAACTCTTTTCCGGCCACCGTTAATGTAAACACCGAGTTCACTATTATTTCGATTTACATCAACAGCGACAACCAAACACTGACTACCATAACCTCTTGCTGTTTGATTGATAATTTCAGGTTTTAATAATGCAGTTGTGTTTAGTGCAACTTTATCAGCGCCTGCATCTAGAAAAGCTTTGACATCATCTAGTTTTTTTAATCCACCGCCAACGGTAAATGGAATCGCTAGATTAGCTGCAATATTGCTAACCAGCTTTAGTGCAGTAGGT
>CBDUHU010000003.1:0-21500 GCA_965366725.1 uncultured Kangiellaceae bacterium | reverse complement strand
TATCTCAATTTGATATTGTCAACCTGTTCACTTTCGTATATTTTAAAATTGTTAGGAACGGGGGGGGAAAGAAGTTTGCGAAGGAATGTTAATAATAAAAATAGTGAAAATATTATCGAGTGTTGATAGTTGAACTTTAACTTTTAGGAGAGTTGGTGTTTTTCTAGTGCATTCTTAGACGGAAGTTATAATGTCTGTTTTACTGATGTTGGGGATTCTATTTTTAACAATTCACGCTATTTTATTGATGAAATAAATAAATTTATACGCACTATTTCTTTAGGGGTATTAAATTATGTTTTGTATTGTTTTTGAGAATATTTTGATGTGCGGTTCAGAGGTTAAAAAAGAGTCGATAGTCGTAAGTAAAATGTATCGAGATCAAGGAGTTGATCATGGATAAAAGTGAGATTTTTAATCTTTTAGTTAAGTATACAAAAGAAAATATAGTCGATCTATTTGAAGAAATTCCAAATATTACTGAAGATACACATTTTGTTGAGCTTGGTGCAAGTTCTTGTGATAGAGCTGCGATTGCGGCAGACACACTTGATTCATTGTCGCTAAAATCATCTGTAGAAAACATACTGAATGCAGCTACTTTGGGTGAAATGACTGAGTTAATTTATAGTCGTTCAGCAATGCGGTGATTTTTGGTAAAGAAAAATATTGAGTTTGAAAATAGTCGAAGTAGATTTTGTATTAACATTGCTGTTTGAGATTATGTTACGTATTTACAGTTTGAAACTGTGAGAATGGATAAATTAAAGACAACAAAAATAAAAACTTTAAGCTGATTATTTTTTAAAAATACTATGTGGTTGGTTTTTAAAAAAAATATGCTTCTGGAATATATGAAATGGATTTTATAAGGTGGTGTAACGGATTGCAGATAAACCAAGAAATAGTGATAGATATGTTTTCTCTATCAGTGCTGTTTTTTTTTGTATTGCGAGTTGTGGGGAACTGTCTCAAGGTATTTAAAATTCCATGTGTAGAAATAACAAAGTCTCTGAATTGGTTTTTAGAGCTTGTGGCAAAGTCATGTGTGCAGTTTATGGAGGTTAGTGTTTTTAAAGTTTTGCTAGTTTTTTTCGATTGCAAGCTTATGAAATATTTGACTGGAATGATGGGTTGCCCAGCAGTGGTTTATGTAAATAAATAGTTAAGTTGTAATAAAGCCATCAAAGAAAATGGTTATTAAGTTAGTTAGATTTATAAAAATACAGGTAGAGTTAAGGAGGGGTCCTGCCTGCTTGTATTGGTTAATTCTAATTTGAAATTATTATAATTTAAAAAATATACAGTAAAGTTGTAGGGCGAAGCTATGTCTGGATTTGGATGATATATGTTTTGATAATGCTACTTAGCCGGGCAAATTTAGTTGCTGTTGGTTTTGAATTATCAACTAATATCGGTTTGGCCACTGTTATGCAATTGATTACACAGCTTGGTTAATGATGGGTAACCAAAAACATATTAAATTAAACAGTTAAAAAATTTTATTATTAAGAGGCAATAAATTATGAGTGAAGTTTTAATTAAATTAGAAAATGTCAATAAAATATTTTATACAGAAGAAGTTGAAACTCACGCTCTGAGTAAAATAAACATTACTCTTAATAAAGGGGAATACGTTTCAATTTCCGGTCCTTCTGGTTGTGGTAAATCAACTCTTCTCTCACTACTTGGGCTCTTAGATTCTCCTACTGAAGGAAGCTATATGCTGGGTAGCAATGATGTTTCGAATATATCTAAGGGTGACAGGGCGCGAATAAGAAATCAGGAAATTGGATTTATTTTTCAATCGTTTAATTTAATTAGCGATCTCGACGTAGAAGAAAATGTCGAGCTGCCGCTAACTTATCGAAATGATCTCAACAAGGAACAGCGGAAAAAAATGGTCAATGCAGCACTTGAAAAAGTAGATATGGCTCATCGTGCAAAACATTTTCCGTCACAGCTATCTGGAGGACAGCAACAGCGAGTTGCCGTTGCAAGAGCAATTGCTGGCAATCCATCGATATTGCTAGCGGATGAGCCAACTGGAAACCTTGATTCTAAAAATGCAGAAGCGGTCATGGAGTTACTCGACAAACTTCATGCAGAAGGTGCAACTATCTGCATGGTTACGCATGACCCACGTTCGGCTTCAAGGGCTGAGCGAATCATTGATGTTCTCGATGGCTCAGTTGTATCAGATAAATTATTGTCTGATAAAAAATCGGCTTCCATTGTTGCTGATGTCGTAGCAGAAGTAGAAGCAGCTGTTGAGGAGTCACTGGCATGATGTTAATCAATGATTTGAAGTATGCGATTAGATTACTTTCAAAAAAAATCGGCTTCACTGTATTAACTACATTGGTTATGGCGACAGGTATAGGACTGAGTATTTATCTTTTTTCCTTTTTCCATACTATGGTATTCAAAGCGATGCCTTTTGAAGACGGCGAATCGCTGGTTCAAATAAGCGCTTCACAAAATGGCCTCAGAAATGCTGGAACAATCAACCTGCATGATTACAATGAAATTCGCAAAAGTCTGAAAGGTGTTGGTGAGTTTAGTGCTTTTCAAATTATGAATTTGACCATTTCTGGGCGCGATGGCGCTCGAAGATACAGCGCAGTCTCAGCAGAATCAAATATTTTTCAGCTTACTCGAACTAAACCTGCATTAGGAAGAGTGTTTCTTGAATCTGAAAACCAAGAGGGTGCTGAACGTGTTGTTGTAATCGGTTTCGATCTATGGCAGAACCAATTCGCTGGCGATGAGGAAGTTATTGACAAGACATTACGTATCAATGGTGAAAGTCACCGAGTGATAGGGGTAATGCCCCAAGGTTTTGTTTTTCCAAGTAACACCGAGCTATGGCGTCCAATGCGAGAGAACGCGAATCAGGTTACGCGTAAAGAAGCATCTAATATTTTCGGTCTTGCCCATTTAAAGGATGTAGGAAATCTCGAAGAGATTAATCGAGAACTATCTCTGATTATGCAACGACTAGAGCAAAAGTATCCAAAAACTAATAATGGTATTGGTGCTTATGTCTCGTCAATTCCAATGGCTACCGCTGTTGATGGAATTGCAGTTATCTATACTGTTCATATTATTGCTATCCTGGTATTGATATTAGCCTCAATTAATGTTGGTAACCTTCTACTATCAAGAGCTATTGAGCGTGGAAAAGAAACAGCCATACGTGTTGCTCTTGGCGCACCAAGGTCTAGATTAATCAGTCAGATGTTATGGGAGAGTATTATCATCTGCTGTATTGGCGGTGTCATTGGTTTACTGATGTTGTTCTGGGGACTAGACATTACCGAAGCCGTCACAGCAACCTTTAATGTTGATAAACCGCCTTTCTGGTGGAAGTTTGGAGTTGACAGTTTTACAGTCAAATTATTTCTTACTTTTGTAATCGGTACAATTCTCGTTACTGGTCTTCTTCCTGCCTGGAAAAGTACTGGTGCTGATTTTAATGCTGTTCTTCGCGATGGAACTCGCGGCGCCCTTGGGAAAAAAGCAGGCAGACTCAATCGCTTTCTAATTATCAGTGAAATATTTGTTTCAATGACTGTGTTGATAACCGCCACAGTGTTAATGGTTGGAAACTACAAAGCAACAAAAGCAGATTACGGAGCAGATGCCGAAAATATTCTGACTGCTGAAGTACTTTTGACAGAGACAAAGTACGACACGCCTGAAAAGAAGGCACAGTTTGTTCAAGCGTTACAATCGCGTCTTGAAAATACAACAGGGATCAGTGAGGTTATGGTTTCGTCTGCGTTACCTGGAACGATCACTTCAACCCCTGCCATGGCTCTTGAAGGGAAAGAATATTCTGAAGAAAAGGGATACCCACGCGCTAATCACATTGTTGTCACTCCTGGCTCACTTGAAAAACTAGGTGTTGAGTTGAAAGACGGTCGCTACTTTAATTCTAGCGATGATGGTTTAGATAAAGGTTCAGTTATCATAACAGATAGCTTCAAGTCTCAATATTTCCCAAACAGCTCGGCCATTGGAAAGCGTATAAGAACTGTTGAACTTGATGGCGACAAACCTAACTGGTTAACCATAGTTGGAGTTGTTGAACATACTATTCAGGGACCTTCTTACCAGGAAAGTGGGAAAAGAGCATCAGTTTTCAGACCATTTAGTCAGGCGCCAAGAAATCAAATGACTGTTGCTATGAAAATGAATGCCGGGCGAAATGAAGCAACTGCGAGTCTACGCAAAACACTCGCTTCTATCGACCCTGATTTACCTGCTTTTCGTATAGAAACTTATAGTGATAGCTTTTCCAGACACACCGATCCAATGTTATTTATAACCACGATCTTCTTACTGTTTGGTATTGCTGCGGTTGTACTTGCCAGTACCGGAATTTATGGTGTGATGTCTAACACTATTAACCAACGGACACAGGAAATTGGTGTGAAGCGAGCACTTGGTGCTACCGAGGAGCGGATCATTAAAGAGTTTCTGAAAGCGGGTATTAAACAGCTGTTATGGGGCGGGATCCCTGGATTATTAGCTGGTACGGCAATGGGTTTTGCAATGTCAACCATGCTTGGTGTAGGTAGTGCTGATCTGATTGTGGTTGCTGTTGGTTTGGTCTTTATTATTGGCGGAACAGTTTTACTAGCGACCTATTTACCGACAAAAAGAGCGTTGCAAATGGGACCAAGTGAAGCATTACGTTATGAATAATTGAGCACGAAGAAATGGGTGTCAGAGCTCATTTCTTCCTCTCATGACTAGCGTGATTTACTCAATATATGAATTATTAACTAGCAATTTTACTCACAGGATAAATAATTTTGACTGTTAAAGACATTACAGTACCGTTGCTTTCACTAGAGTCTTCACGTTTATTGTTAGAGGAAGATGGTATTGCTTCGATTACCTTTTATCGTGGAGATTTACAAAAGGTAAAAGAAAGAATGCGTCTACGACTTAGGCAGGTTGTAACAGCAAATCCATGGCTTTCTGGTCGGCTAGTCCGTAACAAAAAGCAAAAAAATGTTCAACTAACTTACTCACAGGAACCGATTACAGATAGTGGAATAGAACAGCTTTTTCATAGTGAATCTTCACTGCCGACTATCGGTTCAGAAATGGATTATGAGAGTTTATACAATGCTTCACGAAGCGCTGTGATCGAAAAAGGAATTAAGTTAATTAACAAAGATAAAATATTAACAAAAATTTCTATTGTGCCAGATATTCATGTCAAGAATGGCTTTGCATTGATTTTCTCGATTTCTCATATTGCAGCTGACGGCTATACCTATTATCGAATATTTAATTCGTTATTTAGTCATGAACCACCACCAGTAATGAAGGTGACTCGTAATCATCAGGCTGGTGAGGCTGTTGCCAATGCAGTTGGTCGTAAAGAGTATGATTATCTTTTTTCTGCGCCATTTATTATTAATGCAATCAAAGGTGCGATTTTCGGGAAGAAAGCAAAATGTTACGCCTATTATGTAGATCTGAAAAAAATTAGTGAACAAAAGAAAAGTGTCGCTATTGGTAAAAGTGATACTAATTATGTCTCTACAAATGACTTACTGACAGCCGGTTTTACCAAAACGATTGAATCACGCCTTTGCATGTCAGCTATTAATGTTAGAAATAGAGTTGAAGGAATTGATGAAAGTAATGCCGGTAACTATGAAGCCGCACTACTTTTCGATGATAAAAAATCGACCACAGCCACATCTGTTCGTAAAACCTTAGAAGAAGGACCGCCCTACAGTCCGACTGAAAAGAAACTTCCTGGGCTATTAGAAGGAATTAGTTGTCGTTTGGGTATGATTACAAATTGGGCTGGTTTTACTGGTGATCTAACTCTAGATGCTTGTGACCAGACACTACATATGCCGTTACATGGAATAAAAATGATGCCACTCGATTGTGCAATCATTTTTGCTCCGTTGCCCGGAAAGTTAGCCATCTTGTTTTTTGCCAAGTCAGTTAGTGAGCTGACATTAGTAGCTGGTTGTCCGTTAGCAGAAAAAGTATCAGAAAAAATATTTT
The DNA here is from genome assembly GCA_965366725.1 of uncultured Kangiellaceae bacterium. Classification (GTDB taxonomy): domain Bacteria; phylum Pseudomonadota; class Gammaproteobacteria; order Enterobacterales; family Kangiellaceae; genus Aliikangiella. Next base: position 15,455 of record CBDUHU010000003.1, on the reverse strand, counting down.
AAATTCGATTATTTAAATAAAAGCCTTTGCAGGCTGTTATGACAATAACAAATCTAAAGGAGCTTAAGATGATTGTAGAACAACACAAAGCCAAAGCGAAAGCAGAAAAGCAATCAATTAAATGCATCGTTTGGGATTTGGATAATACCCTATGGAACGGTGTATTACTGGAGGATAAGGAAGTTCATTTAACCGATATGGTTAAACATACTCTAGAAACACTTGATAAAAGAGGCGTACTACAGGCTATTGCAAGTAAAAATGACTATCACACTACCATGCGAAAGCTTGAAGAGTTGGGTTTATCCGAATATTTTTTATATCCGCAAATCAATTGGAATGCGAAATCTTCTTCAATTCAAAAAATCGCAGAGTCATTGAATATTGGACTAGATGCGATTGCTTTTATCGATGATCAGGCATTTGAAAGAGAAGAAGTTTCTCATGCTATACCTGAAATTTTATGTATTGACGCGGCTAATATTGATCAATTGCTTGATATGAAAGAAATGCAACCAAGATTCATTACTTCAGAATCTAAACTCCGTAGACAAATGTATCTGAGTGATATTGCTCGTCAGGAAGTCGAAGCTGCATTTGTTGAAACTGATGAATCATTTCTCGCAACTCTAGGAATGGAGTTTAGTTTTAAGCCAGCAGAAGAGGCTGATCTTCAACGAGCTGAAGAGTTAACGGTGCGTACCAATCAACTTAACACCACAGGATACACTTATGATTACGACGAATTAAATGCATTTCGTTGTTCTGATAACCATTTGCTATTAACAGCGACACTAGATGATAAATACGGCACTTATGGAACGATTGGTCTGGCTCTGGTTGAGCTAGAAAAGGAAAACTGGACATTAAAACTATTACTTATGTCCTGTCGAGTAATGTCCAGAGGTGTTGGCACCATTATGATGAGTCACATCATGAACAAAGCCAAGTTAGCCAATGTTCGGTTAAGAGCAGAGTTTCTACCAACTGAACGAAATAAGATGATGTATGTAACTTACAAGTTTAGTGGCTTTAAACAAGTCGACAAAAAAGGTGACTTGGTTATTTTAGAACATGATCTAAAGCGTATTCAGGCATTTCCTGAACATGTAAAACTACATATTGTAGATTAACCAAACTGGTTACTTGCGAAAAGAATATTCTAGAGTGTAGTGGCGAGTGATACCAACCGACTTTTTCAAGTTTGCAAGGATATGTGATTTGAGTTTTTGCAAACTAAGTGTTTTTCATTGTCAAGAGACGTAAAATGATTGAACAAGAACAACTAACAGAATTAACTGAATCTTATCTGAAGTCGATTATCTCTGATACTTCCAATCAGTTAGATGCTGACTTTGATGCTACTACTTCTTTTGGAGAACTTGGCATCGATTCTTTTTACGTACTGAAAATCGTTCGTAAGCTGGAAGAAGTTTTCGGAAGACTACCTAAAACTCTTTTATTTGAGCATTTTAATATAAGAGATCTAGCTACTTATTTTGTTAACAAACATCAACCTTCATTACTATCGTTATTTGAAAGTTCAAATGTTTCCGGGAAAAGTGCGGGAGAGGACTCTAAGTCATTCAGTGAAGTGCTTAACAGCAATTCTGTAGAATTCGACAATAGCTTAGCTGTCTCGGATGAAAAAAAATGTGCACCTGATAGCCCAATCATTATTCTTGAAAAACAAGTGTTATCTGATAGTTCACTCAATGAAACTATCACAAATTTATTTAATACTTACAAAAATGAAACCTCAGTGTCTCGGGGGACTCGAAATATTGCACCTTATCTATTTATTGGGAGTGAAAAGAAAGGCTATTTTAATCTCAGTTATAGCAAAAATATTGTGTTGGTGTACGCCTATACCGGTGCAAGAGAATACTTGGATGTTCTTTCACGAGAGCTTTTAGATTATTGTAAAGATAATCATTTTGAACTAAATATGTTCTCAGAAGAGCCAATAATAAATATCGGCGAAACTTCATTTTCCGCTACGCCTTTTGGTGTTGTTCAGCGAGTTTTAAACCTACCTGAATTTAGCTTGAAAGGAGGGAAAATGCGCCGACTTCGCTATCAAGTTTCCAAATTTGAGAAGTCAGGTTGTTGTGTAACCAAAGAGTATAAAAGCGGCACTGATTCTGCAGTTGATCAAAATATTGCAGATATTATTGATCAATGGTGTGATGCAAGAACTATGGTTAACCCGCTTATACAAATAGTCAAAGATGAAATTCTTTCTGGAAAACTAAGCAATGAACATCGACTTTTTCTCACGTCGGTAGATGAAGTTTTACAGAATGTAATCCTAATCTCTTCGATGTCCTCTGAAGAAAATGGATATCTGATGGATCTCGAATTTTATCCATCCACTATGCCTTTGGGTGGGTTGGAGTACGCTATTGTTAATATCATCAATACACTTGTATCTGAAGGATGTACTTTACTCAGTCTTGGCGGAACCTATGGTTGTAAGCTGGAGTCTTCTGATAATGCTGATCCTGAACTGGATAAGATACTAGATGAGTTAAGAGAGCAAAATATTTTCAACGACGAAGGAAACCTTCAATTTAAAAATAAATTTAGGCCTGAGAATACATCAATATATTTATGCAGAAGCCAAGACTTCAGTGACCCTGAAAACGTGATCGACATAATAATGATGATTGCCGATCCTGGTCGAATTGATATAACTGCTGATTCACAACATTTACCGAAGCCTATCTCTAAAGTTCTCCCTGATAATAGTATTCAGGCAACTAATCCCGCATTACTTAAATCGAGTAATTGGGTGATTGAAGGAGATACCAGAAGCACCTTGCTTTGTGATAACCACTTCAATCCTATCCAAATTCCTGATGACCAGATTGAATTTGATTTGAAAACGGATTCCTGGGCTCAACTTAGTATGGCATTTATCGATAAACAAATTAGATTCCTGAGAAGTCAGATTCAGCAGCCTGTTAATTTGGAAAAACAGCTTCAACAAATCTTTCCTTTCTCTCATTTCTTATTAACCCAATCCGGTCGTGAAGCCGAAAATATTTTCTATCAGTCATGGGGGAATAAGGGACGTGTCTTACAGAACTTGCTGTTTCCAACAGCTATAGCACATCAAATTAGCAATGGATTTCAACCAGTAGAAATTCCATGTAGTGAAATTTACAATATAGAGTCCGATAAAATATTTAAGGGCGAACTTGATCTTCAAATATTACAAAAGGAATTGTCAGAAAACAAAGAAAAGACTGTACTTGCTTGCGTTGAACTGAGTGACAATGCGGCTGGTGGTTATCCTGTTTCGATGAAACATCTAAAAATGATTAAGGCTTCTTTAGAAGAGTTTTCCATTCCTCTAGTCATGGATGTGACCCGAATTTTAGAAAATGCCTTGTTTATTATAAACAATGAAGAAGGCTATTCAGGTAAAGATATCTGGCAAGTTGTAAGAGAGCTTGCAGGAAAAGCTGACTCGATCATTGTTAGCCTGGCAAAAGATTTTGGGGTTAATAAAGGAGGGCTGGTAGCGACCAACGATCAATCACTTTTCAATAAAATGCAAAAACTGGTTTATAAAGAGTCTAATGGGCTAGATGTGTTCGACAAAAAAATTACCGCTGTTTCGTTAAAAAATAAGCATCAGCTAGAAGTAAGAGCTAAATTGCGAATGGAGCAGGTTTCATTAATCTGGAACCGCCTTAAGAAAGCTAATATTCCTGTCGTTGCTCCGGTATCAACTCATTGTATTCTGATTGATGTGAAACAGCTTGGTGCTTTTACTCAACTAAGTCACTCGTCTGCATCATTTATCGCATGGCTTTATGTTAATACCGGTATTCGAGCTGGCATTCATAGTGTTGGAATGCAAAAAGAGACTTCTATTAACCAGTTGGTTCGTCTAGCAATCCCAACAGGGTTAGCTACGGAACAAGTAGATAATATCATTGAGCGACTCATTACTGCTTTCAGTAACATACGGAACATACCGGTGTTGGAAGCCGTTGAGAAGGAAAACGCTGGTTTTGGCGAAATTAACAATGAATTTATGCTAAAGGAATATCTTAATTTATCAGGTAAAGTTATCGAGAGAAGTGCTGTCGATGATTTACCACAAGAGAACAATTATTCAGAGAGTTCTATAGAGAGCGGAAAGCAACAACAGAGTTTTGATAAAAGTTCAAGTAGCTTTGATACAGATATAAATAGTAATCCCCGTTTTGAGAAGGAAGCGAATAAGAAAATTGCGATCGTTGGAATGGCGGGACGCTACCCAAAAGCTGACAATTTAGAAATAATGTGGGATAACCTTGCTCAGGGGCTTGATTGCATTAGTGAAATTTCTGAAGAGCGATTACGAAAAAGACGAAGTTTTAATTCGCCATTTAAATACCGTGCTGGCTTTATTGATGGAATTGATAAATTCGATTCCTTATTCTTTAATATATCACCGAGAGAAGCGGAAACACTCGATCCTCAAGAACGTATTTTTCTTGAGGTAGCCTGGGAAGCATTAGAAGATGCAGGTTATTATCCTGAATGCTTGCAGGATGACTCAATTGAAAAAAATGTTGGCGTATTCGTTGGTGCAGTCTGGTCTATGTATCAGAATATTGGCGCGGAAGAGCGACTACTAGGCAATGACGCGATTGCCAGTTCCTTTTTATGGAGTGTTGCTAATCGTATTTCTTACTTTATGAATCTGACCGGACCAAGTGTTACTGTTGATACAGCTTGTTCTGCTAGTCTGACTGCTTTGTATTTTGCGGTTGAAGCAATTCGTAAAGGAGAATGCCAGAGCGCAATTGTTGGCGGCGTCAATTTGGACGTACATCAGTGTAAGCAGGAAATTACCGTTGCTGGTGGACTATTGTCAGAAGATGGACTCTGCCATACCTTTGGTAAAAATGCGAACGGTTATGTTCCCGGAGAAGGAATCGGTGCACTCTTCCTGAAGCCGCTTGAGCAAGCTGTTGAAGCTCGGGATAACATCTATGCGGTAGTCAAAAGTATTGCGATTAATCACGGTGGTCGGGCGAGTGGTTACTCTGTACCCAACGCTAAATCTCAATCCCGGCTAATTTTGGAAGCCTTGGATAAAGCTCAAATTGATGCGCGAACTATCGGCTATATTGAGGCTCATGGTACCGGAACTGAATTGGGCGATCCGATTGAAATTAGCGGATTGACTAACGCATTTGAAAAAAATAATGTAAAGAAACAAAGTTGCGCCATAGGCTCAGTAAAAACCAATATAGGACATCTCGAAGCCGCAGCCGGAATAGTTGGTGTGTGCAAGGTGTTGTTACAGATGAAGCATCGCAAGCTGGTGCCTTCTCTACACTCGTCTGAACTAAATGAATTTATTGAATTTGAAAATACCCCTTTTTATGTTCAACAAATTACCGAAGAGTGGAAAGAAAAAGTTGTTGATGGAATTCAATTTCCTCTACGGGCAGGAATTAGTTCATTTGGTGCTGGTGGTTCAAATGCCCATGTCATTCTGGAAAAGTATGAAAGCCAGGATAACTGCCAGGTTGATGAACAGATTGAAGAGAGAATATTTCCTTTATCAGCAAGGAATAAGGAACAACTGTTGCAGGCTGCTGAGCGGCTTGTCACTTATTTGCGAAAGTACCAGTCAGAGGCATTAAGTAGCCTTGAACAAAGATTAGCTGATATTGAGTTTACCCTTCAGGTTGGTAGAAAATCATTTGATTATCGGTTAGCAATTGTTGCAACTTCCAAGGATGACTTAATTGAAAAATTATCTCTTTTCATTAATGGAACAGATGATGCTTCAATTCTTATTGGTGATGTAAAAAAGTCCGACAATATTACCAAGCTACTGAGTGCAACAGAGAAATCTAAATTCGTCAGCATCTTATCAGAGTCCAGAGATAACCGAAAAATTGCACAACTTTGGACAGAGGGTGTCTTGGGCGATTGGCAATCAAGGAAAATTGACAATTCTATTAAAAGAGTTTCACTACCAACATATCCCTTTGCAGATAAACGTCACTGGTTGACTGAAAGTGACTTCTTAAAGCAGGTTGTTTTACAGACTGGAAAGAAAATACATCCGCTAATTGACTCCAATGAGTCAACCTTTGAACGCCAACTATTCAAGAAAACCTTTACCGAAAAAGAATTTTTTATCTATGATCATCTTGTATCCGATATACCTACATTGCCGGGTGTCGGTTATCTTGACTTTGCCAGAAAGGCAGGAGAGGTTGCGGCGGGCAGAAAAGTCCAGAAAATAAAAAATATATTGTGGGTAAGTCCTTTGACTGTTCAAGACTCAGTACCCAATGATGTGTTGATTGAGCTTAAACCGAATGGAGATACCATTTTATTCGATGTTTTTAGCGAACATGATAATGGACATAAACAACTCTATTCTCAAGGGAAACTCTGTTATGCGAGCACTGAAGAGCTAAATGCAGAAGATGAATATATTGACATTAAAGCAATCAGAGAAAGATGCGAAAAAGTTACTGATGGCAAAGACGCTTACCCAGTCTTTGATAAATTGGGATTAAAACTTGGGCCAAGCTTTCAGGTAGTTCAAGAAGTTTTTAAAGGAGATCGAGAAGTCTTCGGTAGCCTACGGATCCCGGAAATAAATAATAGTAATTTTCATGACTTTATTCTTCATCCTTCATTAGTTGACGGTTCTTTTCAGGTTGCTATGGCTGCACAACTTGCTAATAGCAGCGGTGAAATGTTCGTTCCATATTCGCTAGGTGAGGTGGAAATTTTACATCCATTGGAAGAGGAGTGCTTTTCTTATGTAAGAGAGGTTCATGAGCCCGGCTCAAAAGTGTCTAAAGCGAATGTACTAATTGTTAATCAATCTGGAAAAGTATTAGTTAAAGTTTGGGACTCCGTTGGTGTACCACTGTTAGATGTTCATGAGAAACCTGGACAAAAGCAAGAAGGAGTTGTTAGCACCAATGGTGGCAATGATCAGAATGATGTATTTGAAACACTTTACTATAGTACCGAGTGGGTTGATTCTCCATTAGAGAAATCGCCAACAAATGCAGTTACATCTGACAATTTGGTCATATTTGATTTTGATGACCATTTATATTCGCACTTAGCTAGCAAGCTAAATTCTGAACACACTAACGCGAACAACCTTTATCTGGTAATGCCTGGGGATTCATTTAAGCAAACAGGTGAGCAAACTTATCAAATTAACCCATCTGACAAAGGGGACTTTGCCAAACTCATTGATGCCTTAGCAGATGGCAAAGAGTTAAAAACTAAAATCATCTTTGCCTGGTCTGATATCAACAGTGACTATTCAGATGTTTTTTTGAAACAGGCGCTTAAAAAAGGTATTTATGCATTTCTCTATCTTTGTCAATCAATAATAGAAAAAAAGCTGGAAACAAAAGTACAGTTGATCCAGTTTCATACGGATCTCATTGATAACCCTCAGCCCCACAATGATGCATTTAAGGGATTTGTTAATATCCTGAATGCGGAGGCGCCCAGATTTCAATGTAAGACATTAGAAATCTCTGCCAAAGAGAAATTACCAGACTCAGCAGCTGATACCCTGTTGTTTGAGTTAGAACAATTTGATAAGAACTCATTAGCTATCAGATACCAAAGCGAACAGCGTTTTTCCAGAAAAATAAAAGAGTTTTCGTTTGAGCAAACGAACAGCTCAGAAGTAGAGAGCATTGGGCAGATTAAACAGCATGGTGTTTATCTTATTACCGGTGGGTTAGGTGGGCTCGGTATTATTTTTGCTGAATTCCTGGCAGCTAATTATCAGGCAAATCTGGTTCTCACCGGTCGTTCTGAGTTAACCCCCGAAAAGAAGAAGCTAATGGAAGGGCTGGAGCAACTTGGTGGAACAGTCATTTACCAGATGGCAGATGTGTCTATCGAAAAAGATATTGACCAATGCCTCAAAGTTGCAAGAGATAAATTTGGTCAGATCAATGGCGTAATTCATAGCGCGGGTGTATTAAGAGACTCCTATGTCAAAAATAAAACTGACGTAGAAATGGACGCTGTATTTGAATCAAAAATTTTTGGCACACTTCATCTGGATAAACTTACTAGCGAAGATCATCTGGACTTCTTTGTTCTATTTTCATCACTTGCGGCACTCGCAGGTAATGCAGGTCAAAGTGATTACTCATACGCCAATCATTTTATGGACTCATTTTCTGTTAGAAGAAATCTGATGTGTGAGCAAGGAGTACGTAAAGGCAGGACATTAAGTCTTAACTGGTCTTTATGGGCTGATGGCGGTATGCAACTGGACGAGCAGACCAAACAGTTTTTCGAGAAAAATCTTGGTATTAAAGCTCTATCAATTGAAACCGGCACAGAGACCTTTGTCAAAGGACTTGAGTTTAATAAATCAAGCTTTGCAGTTATTGAAGGTGTACAGGATAAGATCGAAAGTGCATGGGGTATAAATGAACAGGAAGAAGTTGTTTCGGTAAGTGAGCACGAACCGATCAAATCGTCAACAGATAGTGACGACGAAGAACCGTCGGAGTTAACACATTTAGTGCAAACTGAGCTTTCTAAAATCGTCATGGATTTTTTAAAGCTGGATGAAGATGATATCGATTTAGACTCAATTCTCTTAGATTTAGGATTTGACTCTATTGGTTTAACGACCTTTGCTAATGCCGTTAATGAAAAATATGGGCTGGATGTAACCCCCGTCCTATTTTTTGAATACCCAAATATCAGGGAAATTGGTAAACATATTGCAACCGAATTTAAAGCTGAAGCGTTAAAGGTACATGATTCAGTTTCATCAACTGAACAAACAGTTAATAGTGAGGCTGGTCAAAACTCACAGGTACTACCTGATGATAGCTATCAAATAGCAAAGATATCTAAAGGTGGTTATCAGGATCTAACACTGGCCAATGATAATAAGTCACAAAGTGTAGCAAGTTATTCACCGCAAAGACGTTTTGTTGAAATGCCAATTGCAATTGTTGGTATGAGCGGTGTCATGCCACAATCAGATAATCTGGATGAATTTTGGGAAAAACTTAAAAACTCTGAAAACAACATGATTACAGTGATCCCTGAAGATCGCTGGAATTGGCAAGAGTACTACGGAAATCCGCTAAAAGAAGAGAACGTATCAAACTCAAAGTGGGGCGGATTTATGCGGGAAGTGGACAAATTTGATCCACTATTTTTTGGGATTTCTCCTAAAGAAGCAGAAATGATGGACCCTCAGCAGAGGATATTTTTGGAAACCGCATGGAAAGCCGTCGAGGACTCTGGGCAAAAAGTTTCTGAATTATCAGGAACAAGAACAGGATTGTTTGTTGGGGTTGCTACCAACGACTATACAGACTTAATGAATGGCGAGCAGGTCGGGCTTGATGGTTATACCGGCTCAGGAAATTCCCATGCTGTACTGGCTAACAGAGTATCATTTCTATTGGGTCTGAGAGGTCCTAGTGCTCCACTTGACACGGCATGTTCCAGTTCACTGGTTGCAATTCATCGAGCACTGGAATCTATTCATACTGGTAGTAGCGATATGGCTATCGTTGGTGGTGTTCAAGTGATGTTAAGTCCTGCTGCTTATATTTCATTTGGAATTGCCGGGATGCTCGCAGACGATGGTAAATGCAAAACATTTGATAAAAAAGCAGATGGATATGTTCGTGGAGAAGGTTCGGGCGCCATCTTCATTAAACCTTTATCTATGGCCGAAGCAGATGGTAATAATATCTACGCTGTAATTAAGGCCACCGCCGAAAACCATGGTGGTCGAGTGACCTTTTTAACCGCGCCTAACCCGACTGCACAAGCTGAGTTGTTAGTTGAAGCCTATCAAAAAGCAGAAATTGATCCGTCAACTGTAGGGTATATCGAGTGCCATGGTACAGGAACCAGTTTGGGCGACCCAATTGAAATCCAGGCTCTGGCCAAATCTTTTTCAGAACTTTATAAACAGCATAATAAAACTATTCCTGAAACCCCTCATTGCGGACTAAGTTCAGTCAAAACCAATATTGGTCATCTGGAAACTGCTGCTGGGATCGCTGGAATTTTGAAGGTCCTGTTATCAATCAAAAATAAACAAATACCGGCACTTCTCCATTATGAAGAACTAAACCCTTTTATTAATCTTAAGGGCAGTCCTTTTTATATGGTAGATAAAACCAGGCACTGGGAAGCGGTTAAGTCACAAGATGGGACTTCGCTTCCGCGTAGAGCAGGTGTAAGCTCGTTTGGTTGTGGTGGTGCTAATGCCCATATAATTCTGGAGGAGTATATAACAGAAGAAAATACTTCCAATGATAGCAACAATGAAGAACAGTTAATCGTTCTCTCTGCAAAAAATGAAGAACGACTAATTGAATACGCACAATTAATGCTCGAACATCTTCAACAAGGAAACGTTTTAATTGCTGATTTTGCCTATACTTTGCAAGTTGGACGGGACGAAATGCCAGAGCGTTTGGCAATAGTTGCTTCAGATATAGATGAGCTTATTTCACACTTTGAATCTTTTATTAATAATAACCTGGAAAACAAAAGTATATATAGAGATACCAGTACCAATAAATCAAAACGGTATCCGGAAATATGTGAACAATATGATTCCAAAGCATCGATAAAAAAGCTAACTCAATCAGATGACCTTATGTCGCTTGCAGCTCTTTGGGTTTGCGGAAAAAATATTGACTGGAATTTACGAGGAAAATCGAAAAATAGAAAACGACTGTCATTGCCAACTTATCCTTTTGCAAGAGAGCGATATTGGTTTAATCGCCCAGACTTAAGAGAATCTAAGCATCAGGGGAGTCAAAAAAATCAGATTACTGAATACCTTAACCCGCTAGTACAACGCAATACGTCGACACTCAGGTCACAAAAGTTTTCATCAGTATTAAATCTGAATGATGGTTTTACTATTTCGTATCCTGAGAATACTCTTGAAACTGGACATAATAGTGAGCGTGGCATCTGGCTCTGGTCTGCTTTTGTTGAAATGGCAAGAGTTTCCGGTGAACTATCTGCTGAACGTAAAGTTTGGTTTATCAGAAATGTATGCTGGTCGAAACTTTGCGTGTTTGATAAAGAAGCGAAGGATTTTGATATTCAACTAAAACCAGGTACTTACGATGTTGAGTTTTCAATTAGAACGAATAGCGAACAACAAACTAAAATCGACTATTGTGATGGCGTTATTGCCTATTCCGGACAAATGTTGGAACAGCGTGATTATGATGTTGAGCAATTAAAAGACGAAACCAACCGAAAAGTATTAGCGACTGAAGATGCATACATATCACTGAAAAATTCATCAGGGAATTCGATTGCTCAGTCTGTAAGAGTAATTGATGAGATTAGTATAGGAAAGTCTTCTGCATTATCATCTTTTAAACTTCCAGAAGAGTTATTAACACAAAGCCATCAATCAAGAGTTTTTTCAACAATACTTCATGCAGGGTTAGAAACTGGACTAATTGCATTTTCTAATAATAAGAAAATAGATGATACGTTATGGGCACCAGTTTCCGTTGAAGAGCTACAAATGGTGGGACAGTTAGATCAGATTTGTTACTGTTATGTCAGTTGGCAAAATAATAAGCTAATCGCACCAGAAAATCTGCCAGGTATGAGTTTAGTATTTCTTGATAGTAAAGGAATTGTTGTATTAAGAATAAACAATCTTCAAATTTTACCTTATAAACAAGTACTTTCTGATATTTCTTCAAGTAATATAAGTGAAAGCGGCAATAATGTTGTTAGCTATTATCAACAGGTTTGGAAGGAGCAGAAAGTCGAACATAAGCAAGGTCCAGGTTTAAAGAAGTCGAATGTATTAATATTTGATTATAATGAATCTTTTAGAAAGTATTATGATAATAAATGCAGTAGTTTGAATGGCGAGAAAGTTACTTCAATCCTGGTTAAATCAGGTTCTGATTATCAACAGTTGAAAAATGATATTTATCAAATAAACCCACGATCAATTGAAGATTACAAAAAATTATTTACCAGTCTGGCTCAATCTAATCGACTGCCTGAAGAAATTGTTCATCTATGGTCAAATAATGATTTTTCAAATGACTACCATAAAGTAGAAGGCAGTTTAACTCATGGAGTCTTTTCATTACTTTATATTTATCAGTCTTTGATAAACGCAATTGATAGTCATGTAACTGACTCCAGCAATAGTGAGTCCCTCGAATTAGCTTTTAATAAAATTCGCTTATTACATGTTCATCATTGTTTTGGAGAGTGCGAACAGCCTCAGAACAAAGCAATGGCTGCTTTTGTTAAAACTGTCAATCAGGAAAGTTCAAAACTCTTATTCAAGAGCATTGAGATTTATACTGAAAGCAAACCTTCTGAAGCAAATTTAGCTGAGCTTTACAACGTGGTTAATGCTGAATTGGCTGAACAAGAATTTCATTTTAGTGATGTCCAATATCAATCCGATATTAGAAAGGTTCGAACTACCAGCGCACTTGAACTTTCTTCGAGTAGTCAACTGAATTTAAGAGAAGCGGGTGTTTATCTAATCACTGGTGGTGCTGGCGGACTCGGGCTGATTTTCGCCAAATACCTGGTTGAGAAAGTTAACGCAACAGTCATTCTTACCGGCCGTTCAGAGCTTGCTGGTGAATCTATGAAGCAGGTTGCCAACCTCAGAGAGAGTGGTGGAACAGTTGATTATTTTGCGGTTGATGTTTCCAGCAAAGAAAATACCGGTGAGCTGATCAATACAATCAAAGAAAATCATTCGCGGCTTGATGGTATTCTTCATGCCGCGGGAGTTATTTGTGATTCTGCTTTGAATGATAAAACAACGGAAGAAATGGAACGCGTATTTTCAGCGAAAATCCAAGGTACTATTAATCTTGATGAAGCGAGCAAAAATGAAAATCTTGATTTCTTTTGCCTGTTTTCTTCAGTCTCAGCAATTACAGGTAATAGTGGACAATGTGATTACGCCTACGCAAATAGTTTTATGGATCACTTTGCACAGTTGAGGAACAACTTGCGCCAGAATGATAAACGTAGGGGTAAGAGTATTTCGTTTAACTGGCCATTATGGAACGATGGCGGAATGCAACTAGATCCACATGCTAAAAAGTATATGGAAAATGCGATGGGGATTAAGGGGCTGGATACTGCAAAAGGAATCGATTGTTTCGTGAAGGCTTTATCGAGTGAGTTTAGTCCTATACTCGTAATGCAAGGAGAAAGGAAAAAAATAAACAAGGGACTGGGTATTATTGACAGTGATAATCATATTGAAGATAAAGCTAAGATACTAAGTGATGTAGCACCTGTTACAAAAAACAACATAGAAAACAAACAATATTTGTATGATCTACTTAAGAAAGATTTACTTAAAATGGTCACCGAAACCTTAAGAATCAAAGAATCTGTGTTTTCCCATGATAAGGACATGATGGAGTATGGACTAGATTCTATTAGCCTTACTCAGTTCTTTAGTGAACTCAGTGAAAAGTTTTCACTTTTCCTAACTCCAGCAGTCTTTTACGAACACCCAACACTAAATTCATTAACTGAATATTTAGTTGATGAATTTGACGAACAATTAAACTCATACTTTGGTGTTGAACTCAGCCAAAATCAAGTAACTACTACTGAGCAGAAAACAGAAAGACTTGAAAGACTTAGTTCAAGCGAATTGATTAGCAGTCGCTTTGATGAAAGTGTTGGAGGATATGCGTCAGAAAATAATCGAGCTGGAACGACTAATTCTGAAATTGCAATAGTTGGTGTTGCGGGAGTAATGCCACAATCTGACAGTCTTGAAGAGTTCTGGACAAATATTGCTAACAAAAATGACTTAGTTTCAGAAATTCCTGAGGAGCGTTGGGATTGGCAATTATATCAGGCAAATTTCGTAGGAGAAAAAAATAAAACCAATTCTAAGTGGGGAGGTTTTATTCGGGGTATTGAATACTTTGATCCGCAAGTCTTTGGAATTTCTGCTGTAGAAGCTGAATTGATGGACCCACAGCACCGTATCTTTATGGAAGTTGTGTGGAAAAGCATTGAGGATTCAGGACACTGCCCAGGTGATTTGGCTGGAACCAAAACCGGTCTCTTTGTTGGTGTTGGTACAAGTGATTATCTTGATCTGTTACGAGAAAGTCAAAGTGGTGTTATTGCCTATACTGCAACTGGTAATACTCACTCAATGCTAGTTAACCGAATATCTTATTTACTCGATTTGCGTGGTAGTAGTGAGCCGATTGATACTGCATGTTCTAGCTCTCTTGTTGCGATACATCATGCAGTTGAAGCGATTGCTCGGGGTGATTGTGATATGGCGATTGCTGGCGGTGTGAATGCATTGTTAAGTCCGACATTGTATATTTCTCTAGGTAGTGCTGGTGTATTGGCTGATGATGGACGTTGTAGAAGCTTTGATTCTGAAGCGAGTGGTTATGTTCGGGGTGAAGGTGCTGGCGCAATTTTTCTTAAAAAACTTGATCAGGCTATTGATGATGGCAATCCCGTTTATGCGGTTATAAAAGCAACGGGAGTTAATCATGGAGGACGTGCAACTTCACTTACCGCACCTAACCCTGGTGCACAATCTGATCTACTGGTTGATGTTTATACTAAAGCAAATATTTCGCCAAATAGTGTCGGCTATATTGAAGCACATGGAACCGGAACTGCATTGGGTGATGCAGTTGAAGTTAATGCACTTAAGAATGCATTTAAACAATTGGCTTTGTTAAGAAATGAGACACAGAATAATCAGGAGTACTGTGGAATTGGTACTGTTAAAACCAATATTGGCCATCTGGAGACCGCAGCAGGTATTGCCGGATTGCTAAAAGTTATTTACTCATTGAAGCATAAGACGATACCAGGGAATGTTCATTTCAATAATTTGAGTCCCCATATAAAGCTTACAGAAAGCCCATTCTTTGTAGTGAAAGATTGTCAGGAATGGAAACAATTAACCGACGAAAAAGGTGAGAAAATTCCGCGTAGGGCCGGGATAAGTTCGTTTGGTTTTGGTGGGGTGAATGCTCACATTCTAATTGAGGAATTTCCTTCTGTCGAGCTGGCTATGGAAACAATAAATGAGGATAAAGATGTCATTATCCCACTTTCTGCTCGAACGTCAGTACAACTTAAACAACAAGCAAAAAATCTATTAGCGTTTATTCAGCAGCAGGCTAAACCAATTAATTTAACTTCTATTTCTTATACCTTGCAAGTTGGTAGAAATGAGATGGAAAGAAGGTTGGCGATTATTGCTAATTCGATTGAACAGTTAACAACTAAGTTAATAGCCTATCTTGATGAAAATAACAGTGAAGAGAATATTTATCAGGGCAGTATTGACGATAATAAGGAAGCACTAGAGTTATTTAGTGATGATCTGCCTGTTCTTACCGAGCATTGGCTAAGTTCTGGTCGTTACAATAAGA
>CBDUHU010000002.1:0-22798 GCA_965366725.1 uncultured Kangiellaceae bacterium | reverse complement strand
GTAGCTGTTCAACAAATATAGTTTTTCCGCTCGCAATTTCTATTGTCATTCCTTTGCCAACAAGAAGTTCACTTCCCAAACCAGACCAATACTCAACTTGTCTGTGGGTTTTGCTTTGAGAAATCCATTTTCCATTGAGCCATTGTGCCTGACCAATGCTATTGCATTTGATCGCCGCGTTAACATCACTGTTCTCGTTAGCACTGATGTGTAGGCTTAAACACAATGTTATTAACATAAGCACTAAAGGAAAAGCTTTATACTCCAAAATGCTCTTTTGAAAATGTTGTTTCATATAACTTTCCTGATCAATTGAAACCAACTAATCTCATTCTAAATTAGCTTGTTTAATCCACTCAGCAATTTCTGCGGAGTTGTTGTCCGATCTCAACTTTAAGCTGGCAACAAGTTGTTCGATATCACCTTGTGACTTATTTTGACTTAACTTGGCTTTTCCCTGGATAGCATCGATTGAAATTTTTACTCCGACAATCGCTTTCATCATTGACTTTAAACGCTTGTCAGAGAGTTTATTAATTCTCCAGGGAGTTGCTATATCAGCTTCATGTTTCTGGCTTAACTGATCGAGCAGATCATACAATTCATCTTCTGTAAGAATAGATGCCTTTCCACTCACTTGCACATTGAGAAAATTCCAGGTTGGTACATTTTTCTCAGTGTCAATGTACCAGTTAGGCGAAATATAGGCATTCGGTCCACGAAAATTGACTACTATCGCATCAGCATTTTCGAGCGCTTTCCACTGTTCATTACTTTTTGCCAGATGAGTTAATAAATATTTACCATCAGCCGTTAACAGGAAGGGAAATTGGTTAATTTCAAGTTTATTATTGTAATAAACGACCAAATCAGCAAAATTGAACTGCTGAATAAATGCTAGTTGAGCTTCTCGGTCGGTAAATTGAAAGTGCTTAGGTATATACATGCTTTTCAAATCAGAGATGGTGGCTTGAGTGAAAGCTGACTATACTGGAGAATAGGATTTAATACAAAATGGTGAATATTAAATATCCTAAGCGAGCAAAAAGTAGTATAAGAATATAATCAAAGAAATATAAGGCTATTTGTCCCGTTTATTGATTTAAAAGGAGTTCTATTCAATGTCCCAACTGTCTAAATATGTATTCTTGGTGATACAACTACTGATACTTTCTTCATTGATAGCATGTGGCGGAAGCAGCAGCGACTCACCAGAGCCTGCTGAAGGTCTAACCTGGACTTCTGGAGTGTTCGAAGATGAAGGTAATTTTAAAAACCTCTGTCAGGTGCCTCGCTCTGGAACCGATATCAATGGCGACTCATTCCCGGACAGAGCGGGATCAACTTTGCATGAAAATCACTGGTTACGTTCGTGGAGTAATAACACCTACCTCTGGTATAACGAAATTGTTGACCAAAACCCGGCACTTTTTTCTACTGCTGATTATTTCACACAACTTAAAACAACCCAGACGACCGCTTCCGGTAACTTAAAGGATAACTTTCACTTTTCTATACCAACTGATGAGTGGTTACAACAAAATCAGGCAGGCGTTTCTGCAGGCTATGGAATGAGACTGGCAATTATTGCTGCCACGCCACCAAGAGAGGTTCGTATAGCTTTTGTTGAACCAGGCGCTCCTGCATCAGCCAATTTAGCCCGCGGAATGGAAATTATAGAAGTCGATGGAGTTGATGTGGTAAATGATGGTAGTCAACAAGATGTTGACACCATAAATGCAGCATTATTTCCTTCAGATACTGGACAGACTCACAATTTTAAGGCCCGAAAGCTGGATAATTCAATTATTGAGTTTTCCATGACATCCGCTGCAATAACAACCTTACCCGTGCAAAATGTTACTACCATTGACACTGCTAGCGGTAAGGTCGGCTACATGCTATTCAATACTCATATCCAGACCGCCGAGGAAGGCTTGCTTGATGCGATGACCCAACTTGCCAATGCTGGCGTGCAGGATCTTGTTCTTGATTTGCGCTACAACGGTGGAGGTTTGCTAGCAATAGCCAGCCAGCTGGCTTATATGATTGCGGGTTCAAGCTCAACCAATGGAAAAACATTTGACTCGTTGACATTTAATAACAAGCATCCATCAATTAATCCGGTCACAGGACAGGCACTAACTCCAACACCATTTATTAATACAACCGTTGGCTTTTCTGTCGCAGCTGGACAGGCTTTACCCAGTCTGAACCTTAACCGGGTATTTATCCTTTCAACTGGTGGCACCTGCTCGGCCAGTGAAGCGATCATTAATGGCCTTCGCGGTGTTGATATTGAAGTTATATTAATTGGTTCAACAACTTGCGGTAAGCCCTATGGATTTTTCCCTACAGACAATTGTGGAACCACCTACTTCACAATTCAGTTCAGGGGCGAAAATGATAAAGGTTTTGGTGATTATGCGGATGGATTTTCTCCGGCAAATACAGCAGGAACTGTCGGCGAGCTAGTTACCGGATGCTCAGTTGCCGATGATTTTAGCCATTCTCTGGGAGATCCACAGGAAGCGCAACTGGCCGCAGCATTGGGATACAGAAACTCGTCGACTTGCCCGGTACCAAATGTAACTCGTTCAGCAAAAATAACTGCGAAACAAGGATTACAGGAAGGCTCTCTGTTCAACTCACAGCGTTATCGCGAGTTTATCTTGATGAACGAAAACCGCTTTATTAGTCAACCAGGAAACTAGCAGGAGCAGTAAGATGAAGCTCAAGTTTTTCATCAGTATTATCATGACACTATCTGTGTCTGCCTGTCAGTCATTTGCCGAGCCTGAGGGCTTGGCAGCGCTACTGAGCAATTCCTCAGAACAAGTCAGGGAAGAAATCAGGCAAAATATCTCGTTAGCATTGAACGGTACAGAGGTTTTAATTGGAGAAAATGCTTTCAAAGATAGTGATCGACTGGTGATTGCCAGAAAGCCCCGGGAAACACTCCAACACGGTGTGATAATGGGGAGAAGTGAGGAAGGCGCATATCAATTTAATCTAATCAAGGTGAAAAAAAAGTGTTATCTGGTTTTTAACAAAAATCAACAGCGCTTTTTACTGAATCATGCAACTTGTCGGATTAGCAACTAATCAACCGAGCTTATTTACCCCTGAAGAGACTCATAATATAGCCTTTATTGAGTCTCTTTAAGATTACTGATACCAGCATTGTTGCCTTCCAATGCTCTTTCTGCACGGTAGCTAGAACGGACAAATGGCCCAGAAACAACTTCCTTAAAGCCCAGTTTCAACCCCCATTGACGATACTTATCAAAATCTGCCGGTGGTACATATCTTTCTACCGATAAATGATTCGGGGTTGGTCTTAAATACTGACCAAAGGTCACTATATCTAAATCGATCTCCCGCAAATCTTCCATTGTTTGCATAATTTCATCATCGGTTTCACCCAGACCTAACATCAGGCTGGTCTTGGTCAATATATCTGGACGATATTTTTTTGAGTGGCTAAGTAATGCTAATGTTGTTTCATAGCTTGCTCGCGGATCACGAACCGGATGGGTCAGGCGCTTAACTGTTTCGAGATTTTGTGCAAAAACCTTGATCCCTGAATCAAGGACTTTTTCTAGATCATGAAGGTTCCCTTTGAAGTCGGGCGTTAATGTTTCAACATTAATTTGTGGGCTTGCCTTTATAATTGCCCTGACACAGTCAGCATAGTGCTGTGCACCACCGTCTTCAAGATCATCTCGATCAACCGATGTTAATACAACATACTTCAACCCGGCAGCACTCACTGATTCCGCCGCATTCTCCGGCTCGTTCAAATCAAGCCAACCTTTCGGGTTTCCGGTATCAACCGCACAAAAACGACAGGCTCTGGTACAGACTGCACCCAATAACATAATCGTCGCAGTTCCAGCGCTCCAACATTCACCAATATTAGGACACATTGACTCTTCGCATACAGTCGCCAGTTTATTGCCACGAACATTCGCTTTCATGTTCTGATACTTTCCGCCACTGGGAAGCTGTACCTTCAACCATGAAGGTTTACGTCCAGCGAGTGGTGGAACTTCTTTTTTAGATTCTTTAATACCGTTTTTTATCGCGGAGAAGCCTTGTTCTGTTTCAAACTTGTTGCCACTCTTTACTACGATTGGTATGCGTTTATCATCTTGCATTCAACTTATCTCCGCTCTCATATTATTGCTTACTTCAATAACGGGCTTAGCTTGATTAATTCTCATCTGATATAAATTCATGTTCCGACTGAACCAGCTGCTGATAATTCAAATGCTGCTTAATCGGGGTCAACATATCTGTCGCAATTATCTTAATACAATCAGGACCACCTAAATCACTCACCTGGGTCGTTTGCATACCAGCGTATCCACAGGGGTTGATCCGTTCAAAAGGTTGCATATCCATTGCAACATTTAATGCAAGACCGTGAAAGGAAGCACCTCTTCTAATTCTCAACCCTAACGAACAAATTTTCTTTTGATCGACGTAGACGCCAGGGGCATCCGCTCTGGGTGCACTTTTAATATTATAACCTGCAAGTAATTCAACAATCAGGTTTTCAATGCTACTAACCAGTTGACGAACCCCAATTTTTTTACGTTTAAGATCGATTAAAAAGTAAACTACTTGCTGACCTGGTCCGTGATAAGTAACCTGACCACCACGATCAACCTGTACTACCGGGATCTCTCCTGCCATCAAAATATGTTCAGCTTTCCCCGCTTGTCCCTGGGTGAAAACAGGATCATGTTCTACAAACCAGATTTCATCACTGGTATCGCTATCCCGCGTATCGGTAAACCGCTGCATAGCTTTCCATACAGGCACATAAGGTTGACGGCCTAACTGTCTGATAATAACCTGCGAGCCAACGTCGTTCATTGGGTTATAAGCCGCTTATAAACAAACTTTAACGTTTTCCAACTCATTGACGGCTTGATAAATCTCGTCGAGTTGCTGTTTTGATGAGGCGATAAATGACACGCTGACTGAAACGTATGTCCCCTTGCTGCTTGGATTTAGCTTTGGAATATAATCACCAGGAACAAATTTTTGGATCACTGCAACGATTTCATCCTCAACACCTTCTTTTGCATAAGCCATTGCTTTAAAAAGAAATTCGCATGGAAACTGCCAAAGCTCATCAATATGTTCCTGTTCAGTTTTTTCTTTACTCATTGCTTCAATCTCTCAATATCAATCTAAATTATTGCTAACCCAAAAACAACAACGCAGGCAATCTGCCTGCGCCATCTGTCCATCCAGGCAATTTATGTGCAAAATGGTTAGTCCACTAATGAGCTAAACCACTGGCTGACTGAATCTGTCGCTCGTCCAAAAAAGCCAGCCTCTTTCACTTCTTGCAATGCAACCAGCGGATATTCAGCAATACTCTCTTTACCAAGCATAAAGAAAACCTTACCAGCTCTTTGCCCTTTCTTAATGGGTGCACTCAATTCTTTTTCAACCACAAAGTGAGCTTTCAGTTGCTTGGACTTTCCACGTGGAATAGTGACATATATATCTTCGGCAATACCCAGCTCAATTTCATTTTCTTCACCCATCCAAATCCGGGGTTTATGCAGCAACTTACCAGCTTCCAGCGGTTTAACCGTTTCAAAAAAGCGAAATCCATAAGAAAGTATCTTTTTACTCTCAACTTTACGTGCCTGCTTACTTTTAGTCCCCATCACAACTGACACCAGACGCATACCATCTTTGACCGCTGAAGAAACCAGACAATATCCAGCTTCCTCAGTGTGTCCTGTTTTTATTCCATCAACACTGATACTCGGATCAGAAAGCAAAGGATGTCGATTATAAGTCTGAATATTGTTATAGCTATACTTCACTTCCTTATAAAGCTCATATTCACTTGGGAAATCTCGGATCAGAGCAATCCCCAGTAAGGCCATATCGCGCGCCGTAGTTCGGTGAGACTTTGCGGATAATCCATGCGCATTCTCAAATGTTGTATTAGTTAGCCCTAAAAGCTGAGCATGATGATTCATCAATTCAGCAAATGCTCCCTCGGTTCCGGCAACATGTTCAGCCAACGCAACTGCCGCATCATTTCCTGAAGAAATAATAAGCCCCTTAATTAATTCTGAAACTTTTACCTGCTTACCAACCTCAATCCACATTAACGAGCTACCCTTAAAAACTGGGTTTTGAGCATAAGCATTAGCACTGATCGTCACTTGATCATCAAGAGAGATGTTTCCGGCAGCCAGTTCTGCAGACACCACATAGCTAGTCATCATTTTGGTCAAACTGGCAGGTGCGACAGGTAAATCAGGATTATTTTGCGCAATAATCTTGCCACTATCAAAATCCATAAGTACGTATGATTTAGCCGCTAAAGCAGGTGCCTTTGGAGTAATAGCGTGAACTGAATAACTCCCCATCAGCAAAATGGGAAAGGAAAGAAATAAAGCCCGCTTTGACAACTTTAAGAAGTGAAACCAAGAGAAACAATTTGCAATCATTTTTTATCCAAAATTTAAACTTAATACAGGTGGTACAACAAGCGCGCTTATTATATCACCCTCCAGAGCTCCTCGATAGAGACTTCAGCATCACTAATCGAATACAACTTTCGGTTTGCCAAGCGCTTTAATGTCCAGCGTGCTGACTAATTCTTCTGCAAGAGCTTGAGTCGGCACCGGGCCAATCCTGACACGGTAAAGCTTTTTGCCAGCGCGCTTTATACTAGTAATTTTTACCGGCAATCGAATTTCTCTATCCAGCACTTTTGCCAGCTTCTGTGCCGTATTATAGACAGAATAGGCGCCGACTTGAACATAACGCTTTTTGTCCCCGGAATTTTCTTTTACGGGTGCTCCCGATCTTGAAAAAGTAATTGTCTCTACTTCAACCCTTGCGGTTCCTTTTTGCGTCATTCCAAGCTTGTGAGCTGCGGCATAAGATAAGTCAATGATTCTTCCTTTAGCAAAAGGACCTCTATCATTAATTTTTACAATAACCTGTTTACCATTTTCAAGATTAGTTACTTTAGCATAAACCGGTAGAGGCAATGTTTTATGAGCCGCGGTCATTTTCATCATGTCATATGTTTCCCCACTGGAGGTTCTACGACCATGAAACTTAGTCCCATACCAGCTAGCGACTCCACGCTCTTTATGATTATCAGCTGAAGCTAAAACAACGTACCTTTTACCATTTTGTTCATAAGATACCGGGTTACCATAACGACTGCGCTTTTCATACTTTGGCGTCACCGGCTTAATTCGATTCCAGTTAACCTGATGTTGTGGCGCCGAATCTTTCTCTGGGTCAACCGGCTTAATAGTGCTGCAAGCGGAAACCACAAACAAGAAGAAGCAACAGCTCAGGAGTTTCACAGGCATGACAAAATTAAGCCAATGCCAGCCTTTCCTATCGCAGTTCAAAGTCATTATTGATTCCCGCTAGCTAACCGACCAGAGCGTATTGCTTCGCTCAGCTGAAAAACAGCTAATGCATACATTGCACTGTGATTATATCGAGTAATCACATAAAAATTATGTCCAGCTAACCAATAATCCTGCATTCCATTTTCCATATCAAAAGCAAAAACACCAACTTTGGGTGATTGGTTCTCAATTTTTGTCATTCCAATTCCATTAGCTGTTAATTGTTCAGGCGAATGAGTTAATTTTAGCCCGGATTGCACCAGCTTTTTTTGCTGGCTGGTAAGGTCAATCGGACGAGTGACAAAGGCATCAGCTTTCCAATGATGTTGACTAAAATAGTTAGCGATACTGCCAATCATATCAACCGGATCGGAAAATAAGTTAATTTTACCATCACCGTTAAAGTCAACCGCATATCTTCGATAACTACTGGAAATAAACTGCCCCATTCCCATTGCGCCTGCATATGATCCCTTAACCTGTTCCATGGACCAACCTTCCTGTCTCGCCAGAAGATAGTACTCAGCAAGTTCACTAGCAAAAAATTTAGCTCGTTTAGGATAATAGAAACCGAGCGTATGCAACGCTTCTATGACGGGGTATTTTCCCTGAAACTTACCATAATGAGTTTCAACGCCGATTATACTCACGATGATCGCCGGGTCCACTCCATAGACTTTTTCCGCTCTATCAAGTGTTGCCTGATGTTCACTCCAGAACTTAACTCCTGCTTTAATCCGACTATCTTTCATCCAGATTTTTCGATACTTGTGCCATGGCATCGACTCAGCGGGACGGCTAATTTTATCAAGTATATCCTGACGATACTTCATCGTAGACAACTGATTAATAATTTCCTGCTGGTCAAATTGATGCTTTGTTGCCATTTTCGAGGCAAAAGACTGAATACTATTTTTAACCTTCTCATCCGAAGGAACATCACCGGCATACACTGTTATAGTGTTAGATAATGCCAATAAAAATAGATATAGTGAAAACCTGCGCTTCATCTTTTCTCCCGCTTCCATACAATGAACAAAACCTATAAATTAAATGACTCTGGTACAAACACTCTGCAACAGAATAATTATCCTGGTAGTAACTTTTTATGTGTCTGGATCCCCATAAGAATCCCAAACGACGCCATCAAAGTCACCATTGATGTGCCACCAAAACTCACCAGTGGTAATGGCAGCCCAACTACCGGTAAAATGCCGGTTACCATACCTATATTAACAAATACGTAAACAAAAAATGTAAGAATTATCGCCCCGGCAAGCAGTCTGGTATAGGTATCTTGCGCTTTGGCTGCAATAAAAAAGCCACGCCCAATAATCGACAGGTATATCACCAGGATTAACGCCACGCCGTACAAGCCAAACTCTTCACCTAGCACGGCAAAGATAAAGTCGGTATTTCTTTCAGGTAAAAACTCCAATTGCGATTGAGTACCTTCCAGCCAACCTTTTCCTTTAAGCCCGCCAGAACCAATCGCTATTTGTGATTGTATAATGTGATAACCACTGCCCAAAGGGTCTTTATCCGGGTCAAGAAAAGTTAAAACCCGTTGTTTTTGATAACCCTGCATCACAAAGAACCAGTGAATTGGTGCATAAACTAAAGCCAGAAAAATAAAGCTGATAATAATTCGCCATCGAATTCCTGAAAGAAAAACAACAAAAATACCTGAACTGGCAATCAATAATGAGGTTCCAAGATCCGGCTGAATCATGATTAATAAAGTCGGTACTGCAATTAATATAGCAGCCACCATTAGTTCACTTAACCTTGGCGGTAAAGAACGTTCACTGAAATACCAGGCTAACATCATTGGAACTGCCAGCTTCATAATTTCCGAAGGCTGAAACCTGAACATGCCCAACTCTAACCAACGTTGTGCACCTTTGCCCTTATCCCCTAAAAAAATTACCGCAAGTAACAATAAAATCCCGCCACCAAAAATAAACGGGGTCCACTTCTGATAAACCCTGGGGGGAATCCATGCAAGAAAAATCATTGCCGCAAAAGCGATAGCAAGACGCATTATCTGTCCTTTTAGCTGAGCTTGGCTTTCACCTGAAGCACTAAAAAGAATAATCAATCCAAAAGCGCTTAAGACTAATAACCCTGCAAGCAGAGGAAGATCTATATGAAGCCGTTGTGCCAGACTTTTGCCACGTCGATCGGAGTTATCAAAATCAATCAACGCCATTATTGTTTCTCATAATTTTCGTTATTAACCGCAATCTGGTTTTGTTTCTTGCTCGAATCAAGCTTTTGATTCTTAAAATACTCATCCATTAGTTTTCGTGCAATAGGAGCCGCTTTTGCTCCGCCGTGGCCCGCATTCTCTACCACTACAGCAATTGCTATTTCAGGATTATTAAATGGAGCATAACCAACATAAACCGCATTATCTCTAAATCGCTTCTCAATTTTTTTTTCGTCATATTCTTCGTCTTGCAGAATAGACTTCAATTGAACTGTGCCGGTTTTTCCGCCTGATTCGTAGGGTGCATCCTTGAATGCTTCAAAGGCAGTTCCTCCAAATTTGGTAACTTTCAACATGGCATCCTGAACTTCGTTCAAGTTCTTCCGATCGGAGAAATCTGGCTGAGACTCTGCTGCAACTGATTGAACAGTTCGCCAACCTTCCGCTGTTTGATACTCCCTCACAAGGTGTAAGTTAAAACGCTCACTACCAGCTCCCAATTGACCGATTGCATTAGCAAACTGCAGTGGCGTTGCTATCCAATATCCCTGACCAATACCGGTAATTACTGTTTCTCCGGGAAACCACGGGACTTTTCTTGATTTTATCTTCCATTCTCTTGAGGGCATAATTCCGGGCACTTCTTCCCCCATATCAATCCCGGTATAATCACCAAAGCCAAACTGCTTCATCTGTTCAGATAGCGTATCTATCCCCATTCTATAGGCCAAATCATAAAAATAAGGATCACAGGACTTTACTATTGCAGTCAACAAGGTAACAGCATTGCCATGCCCTGTTTTTTTATGATCACGATATACCCTGCCCTCTTCATTGGGGATCACCCAATAGCCAGGATCATAAACACTGGATTTTGTGGTGATGATTTTTTTTTCTAAGCCAATCCAGGCTAAGTGAGGCTTAATAGTCGAGCCTGGAGAATATAGCCCTCGTAAAGCACGATTAAATAGTGGTCTGGCGGTTGATTGTGATATTTTTTTATAATCGGTTACACTAATACCTGTCACAAATTTATTGGGATCGTAACCGGGATTGCTTACTAGCATCAGCACTTCACCATTTCTTGGATCAATTGCAACCACGGAACCTTGCGCATCTCCCATCGCTTTAGTAGCCACTTGTTGAAGCCTGATATCTAAAGACAGTCGAAGGTTCTTACCGGGAACGGGAGGCTCGACAAAGAGTGGTTTTCCGATAACCCGCCCTTGAACATTGGTTTCAACCTTTCTAAAACCGATTTTTCCGTGAAGCAATTCTTCATAATATTTTTCCAGACCAACTTTACCAATATGCCGAGTCGCTTTGTAATTCGCTTGATCAATTTGATTAAGCTCTCTGTCATTGATTCTTCCAACCCTGCCCAAAGCATGAACCACTTTTTCAGCAAACGGATAATGCCTGACCAAATGAGCTTCAACTCTAACGCCCGGAAACTGGTGTTGAATAACAGAAAATCTGGCAACTTCTTGTTCGTTCATCTGATTCTTAACCGAAATACTCTTAAACCGGCGTTGTCCACGTAAATAGTCGAGAAACTTCTTTTTGTGCTTCTCCTCAATTAACTGATATTCAATTAATCTGTTCAGAGTATCGTCCAGGTCTTTTACCTGTTCTGGAATGATTTCCAACGCATATATTGAACGATTTTCCGCTAACAAAACGCCATTGCGGTCATATATCAACCCCCTTTTAGGCGCGATTGGTTGCACCGTTATATGGTTTGACTCTGAACGGGTTTGATAATCTTCAAACTT
Source organism: uncultured Kangiellaceae bacterium (assembly GCA_965366725.1). Classification (GTDB taxonomy): domain Bacteria; phylum Pseudomonadota; class Gammaproteobacteria; order Enterobacterales; family Kangiellaceae; genus Aliikangiella. The sequence goes on along the minus strand of CBDUHU010000002.1, from coordinate 11,393 downwards.
GACTACCTGTAAATACCAACTGCGGGCCAGTAAAACCAGTAACATTAAAGTTACAATTCCAAAGGCAACTATACAACGATTAATAAGAAGCTGACGCTCTCGATAGTGATCTTTGAAAGAGTGAGATTGACTATAATGATTAGTGGACTTCAGCATGAATGTTCAACAGAGCTCCAAATGCCACTACTCTCGATGATAGGGGTGGTTAACGGTGACGGACCAGGCTCTATAAATAGCCTCAGAAAGTACAACTCTTACCAAAGGATGTGGCATGGTAAGAGCCGACAAAGACCAGCGCGAATTGGCTCTGTTAAGACAATCCGGAGACAGACCATCGGGCCCACCAACAAGCAGGGCAACATTACAACCATTTCCCTGCCATCGAGTTATTTGTTCTGCCAATTGCTGGGTACTCCAGTTTTTACCTTTTACATCCAGAGCGACAACCCAGTCTGATGGATCAATCGCCTTGAGTATCAACTGCCCTTCTTTTTCCATCCAACGAGTAGCTAATTGATTCTTGCTTCTTTTGGCCGCAGAAATCTCAATAAGTTCCAAACTACAATCTTTTGGTAGTCGCTGGGCGTAATTTGTAAAAGCTTTTTCTACCCAGTCGGGCATTTTGGTACCAACGGCAATTAATTTTATTTTCACTGCGCTCTATCCAAATCGTTACCTAACAAGCATCTCACTGGAAAATATCCAGTCAATACAAGCTATCTATTCCCATAGTTTTTCTAGCTGGTAATAGTCCCGAGTTGTTGGCAACATGACATGAACAATGACATCACCGCAATCAACTAATACCCATTCGGATGCATCTTCACCTTCAACTCCAATTGGTGGAATCTCTCTGGCTTTTAGTTCTTTAATTAACAAAATGGCGATAGATTTAACATGGCGGCTGGAAGTACCACTGCAAATAACCATGTAATCGGCAATGGTTGATTTCTCTCTGATATCTAACACTCTGGTGTCTTTTGCTTTAATTTCTTCAAGCTGTTTAACAATAAATTCTTTCAGTTCATTACCTTGCATTAATTTGTTACCTTAATTTAAATCTATATTTTATATTAACTATGATTCACTCAAATATAAGTGATTTCTTTGAATGTATTCTATAACACTCTGAGGAAGCATTGAATCTAACTCTAGTTTATTCGCAATAGATTGGCGAATTTCTGTCGAAGATTGCGCTTTTTCCGGCATTTCTAACAAAAAACTGTGACCACATGCTCGTTGCATCATCAAAGATAAGTCTTTTACCGGGACAAACTGATGAGCTTCCAGAGTATTAAAAATAGTCTGACGGGAAAAACCGGGACGATTGACTACCAATAAATGGCAATAAGATATCAGTTTTTCATGTTGATGCCAGTGTTGGAGTCCTACCAGACTATCCGCACCTACCACTAGAATAAAACCTCTTTTGGGGTAGTCATTGTGCAGTTCTCTCAGGGTGTCCACTGTATAAGATGGCGCAGCACGCTTTTTTTCACGTAAATCAATTGATACCTTTTGATACTGGCTAGTGACCAGACCAAGCATATCAACTCGTTGCTCAAATGAAGCTGCCGGGGTTAATTTAAGCGCTGGGATCGCACATGGCATTAAGCGGATAGGTATTTGAAAGTCTAACTTCAATAATGCCTCAATAATCGCCAGATGCCCGCAATGAACAGGATCAAAAGTTCCACCAAAAAGAAACTCAAAGGATTTCACTTTATCATTCATTTGTTGTTGCCTGCCGACTACTTAACTCAAAAAAAAGCATCATTGGTAGAGAGTTGGTTGAATATTTTCAATATTGCATACTGTTGATTGGACCAACAGCCGACAAATGAGCATGAACCACTTCATTTAACCAGCTCTTCCCCAGATCCGCTTACCGCTAATCATCCACAAGCAGAGTTCAATTTCTTGCCAGATATCCCCCACTTCCTGACCTTTTATCATCCGATCAAGAAAAGCGCAGCGAATCACCAGTTTTTGCCAGATAGCCAGGGGTAATCGATTAACAGCGCCAACAATCAGGCGTTTCTTACTATCCCATAAATAAGACTTTGATAATGCCTGCATCGGACTAACTCCTTTTGAAGCAGACAATGCGGTATTTTGGCAAAGCTCAATTTCACGGGTCAGGTTAACCACAATGGAAATGGGTGGCAAAGATTCCTGCTTGAACTTATAGAGCATTTTTATCGCTCGCTCGCCATTTCCTGCCAAAGCTTCATCAAGACACAAAAATACCGAATATCGAGCCGAATCAGAAGTGACGGCAGCCATCATTTGCTGGTCAATCGATTGCTCAGGATAAAGTAATTGCAGTTTATCCAGAGCCTGTCTGGCGGCTAATAAGTTACCTTCGGTTTGTTCCGCGAGCATTTCCACCGCACCAGGTTGAAGTTCAAACTGATATTGCTGAGCCTTTTTAAAGATCCACGCCGGAAAATCCTGAACCTTGGGAGGCCATAATTCCTGAAGTCGGGCATGGGAAACAAGCGCTTTAAACCACTTAGTATTTTTCTGTCGTTTTTCCAGTTTTGGCAAGCGTATCAACAGCAGGTTTTCTTCATCTGCATTTTCAGCCAACTCAACCAATGCCGATTGTGCTTCCTTGTTGGGCATTTTGCTCAATCGAATATCAGTTAGCTTGATATCAGAAAACAAGCTCATACTATTTGAGTTAACTAATAGATCATTCCAGTTAAACTTATCAACTACTTCAACTATTTCGCGCTCATTAACGCCAGCCTGTTTAGCCTCTGCAACAATCGCATCACATGCTTCTATCACCAACAGAGGTTCATCACTGGAAACAATATTGACAGCAGCCAGTTTTGCCATAACAGTATCAATTACTCATTTTATGCTGCATTTGAGCAATTAAACGCTGCGATAACTGTTTTAATAGCTGTTTGCGAGTTTGTTTTTTTTGTGCCAACTCTCCAATGGGATTACGAAAGTCCTGATAATAATTGGCAGGTACCTTTATTGACTGATAATCATCCTGATGATTTTCTAAAGATGATTGCTGGTTCGCTTCAGGGGATTGCAGAAGAAAATCCAGTGATGCGGTCACTTCATGCTCATTAGCTCTTCCAGTTTCATCGCGACTAACCCCTTGAGTAGAGAAATCCAGCGAGATAACACTCAATAAAATATTCGCTTCACTTGATTGAATAGAAGCTTGTTGATCGGCAATAATAAGTTCCGCATCCAACATGGTCAATTGACGCTTTAAGCTCTTTCTGAAATCAACATCCAACGAACGTGACGGAGTATTAAGAACAATTTTTGCCCCCCCCATATTAATCGCACCATGCCCGCCATTACCACGCAGCTGAAAACCACAAGCAGAAATGGTCAGGCAAGTTGATAATATCAATAGCCTAATGAACCATTGATTAAAAATAGATTTAGTTTGCAACGATATTCACCAGTCGTCCCGGAACAACGATCACTTTTCGAATCGTCTTACCTTCAATAAATTTACTAACATTCTCATTTTCTTTAGCCAATGTTTCAATCGCTTCTTTGCTCGCATCAGCTGCTACACTGACTTTACCACGCATTTTGCCATTAACCTGCAATATAATAAGCACTTCATCTTTCACCAAGGCAGCTTCATCCACTTCTGGCCAGGACACATCAACAATTAATTCTGACTGTCCGGATAACTTCCATAAGGCCTGTGCCATATGTGGAGCCACGGGAGATAGTAATATGATGGCGTTATCCAGAGCATGCTTTACCACGGCTTTATCAAGCTCGTCATTAACTGCAAACTTGGTAATCGCATTGGTTAACTCCATAACTGCCGCAATAGCTGTATTAAACATATGACGGCGTCCATAGTCGTCACTGACTTTGGCGATAGTTTCATGGGTTTTGGCGTAAAGCGATTTTTGCCCAGCAGAAAATGAACTTGTATCCAAAGGCTCCGCAACAAACAAAGCATTTTCAACATACAACTTCCATAGACGCTTGATAAACTTATGCGCACCATGAACGCCATCTTCACGCCATTCCAGCGATTGCTCTGGTGGCGATGCAAACATCGTATATAACCTGGCAGTATCAGCACCATACTCATCAATTAGTGCTTGCGGATCAACACCATTATTTTTTGACTTGGACATTTTTTCCATTCCAGCCAAAATAACATCTTCCCCGGTTTCTTTTAACCGTCCGCTAATAACCTTACCCTTGCTATCTTTGACCACTTCTATATCTTCAGCAGAATGATAGTGCTTAGTGCCTTTTTCATCTTTGGTTAAAAAAGTATCAGATAAAACCATTCCTTGAGTCAGCAACTTTTTGGCTGGCTCATCAGAATTAACCAGACCGGCATCACGCATTAACTTGTGGAAGAAACGGAAATAAAGCAGATGCATAGTGGCATGTTCAATTCCACCGATATACTGATCAACTGGCAGCCAGTAATTAGCTTCCTCACTTTCTAACATTGCCTTATCGCTGTTTGGACAAGTATAACGCGCGTAATACCAACTCGATTCCATAAAAGTATCAAATGTATCTGTCTCCCGTTTACCTGCAACACCATCAATCACAACATCCTGAAATTCAGGGTTATTGACTAAGGGAGAATCAGAACCCTGCATCACGATATCCGTAGGAAGAATCACAGGAAACTCTTTTGCAGTGACCATTTCACCGTTTTCCAGTTTGACCATTGGAATTGGTGCACCCCAAAAACGTTGTCGGGAAACTCCCCAGTCACGCAGACGGTAATTAACCTGCTTTTGACCACGACCATTTTCTACCAGCCAATTGGCAATACTCTCAACCGCCTGTGCTGAAGTCTGACCGTCAAATTCACCTGAATTAACTAACACGCCCTTTTCAGTAAAAGCTTCTTTATCCAGGTTACACTCAATCTCGCATCCGTCTGTAGGAGCGATAACCTGTTTAATTTCAATCGCGTACTTATGGGCGAATTCCCAATCACGCTGATCATGACCAGGTACAGCCATCACCGCACCAGAGCCGTAATCCATCAATACAAAATTAGCAACCCAGACATCAACCAACTCACCACTGACCGGGTGAACCGCTTTTATCCCGGTGGACATCCCTTTCTTTTCCATGGTGGCTAAATCAGCTTCAGCAGTCGTACTCTGATTACATTCCGCGATAAAACTGGCTAGTTCAGTATTATTTTCCGCAGCCTTGACCGCAATAGGATGTCTTGCTGCTACCGCGACATAAGTCACTCCCATCAAAGTATCCGGACGAGTCGTATAAATCGAGACTGATTCTTCACTATCAACCAATGGGAAGGTCATTTCTATGCCTTCAGAACGGCCAATCCAGTTTCTTTGCTGAGTTTTAACACTATCCGGCCACCCATCAAGGGTATCGATGCTATCAAGTAATTCTTCTGCATATTCAGTAATTCGAATAAACCACTGATCAATTTCTTTTTTCTCTACCGGGGTATCACAACGCCAGCAGCAACCATCATGAACCTGTTCATTGGCCAGTACCGTTTCATCATTAGGGCACCAATTAACAGCTGATGTCTTTTTATAAGCTAAGTCTTTTTCAATCAGTTTGGTAAAAAACCATTGTTCCCAACGATAATATTCTGGTTCACAAGTAGTAACCTCTCGCTCCCAATCGTAGGCAAAACCAAGACTTTGTAACTGCTTTTTCATGTAAGCAATATTTTCAACCGTCCAGTTATGAGGCTGCGCTTTATTTTTTATTGCCGCATTTTCCGCGGGCAAACCAAAGGCGTCCCAGCCCATTGGTTGCATAACATTCTTGCCAAGCATTCTTTGATGACGAGAAATAACATCGCCGATTGTATAGTTTCTAACATGCCCCATGTGAAGCCTTCCACTCGGGTAGGGCAACATTGAAAGACAATAAAACTTTTCTTTATTAGCGTCTTGAACCGCTTTAAAAACTTTATTCTCATCCCACTGCTGCTGAACTGCTTGTTCGACGTCTCTCGGACTGTAGTCTTGTTGCATGATTTATACTTCTCAGAAATAGAAAAGCCAATGGCTCAGCAAGCAACCTTCAGTTGCCAGCCGAAACCAAAATGACTTATAAAATGTGATTAAACAATCGATCTGTCGTCAATTTAAGCGAATATCGATAATTGGCGCTAATTTTAACCAGTTTCAGTCCTTAGCAAAAGAGAAAAGGTGCCCTATATCGATCTTTGTTGAAACAAATACCGACAAATCAGCTGTTTTTATGGGCAAATCGACCTATTTGCCAGTTCAGACAAAACCAACCACTAATGATAGAAACCACTATTACTAGCTCAAACTTCTCAGAACCAGCAATAATGGCTTATTAGACTCTTTTTCATTCAGCTTTTATGATCGCTTTGCGCTTGATAAATCGAGCTTTTGATAAATCACTCCAAACCCAACCTAACCACCGAATTAGAGAAAAGCTCAACCAGGTTGCCCACAGTAACATTAGGCCTTTGTACACCCAGACCGGAAGACTATAAATGATAATCTCACCGAGCGTTCCTTCGCCACGATCCAGGAACCACTGCAACGAATTTCCATATGACCCATTTCCAACCACTCCCATATCCGGTGATTGCAATAAACCAAATGGCACTGCCATCACCAGAGTGATTACCGCAGCGATTGTACTAAGCAAGATCAGCCAACTACTTTGCATTGAATACTGCTTATTTTCCTGGTTATTTTGACGTCGCCACTGACAACCCAACAACCAGATAGTAACCCATGCCATTGCCGGCCAGGAAAAAGTGCTCATCCCCAAGCCCAGAACTAACCATTGCCAATAATTCAGCGGTGAAAATGATAGCCTGCTTAACCCGGTTGCCAACAATAAAAAGAAAATCAGTTCTCCCCAATAGATAACTGCCGGGCCATAACCAGGACCACTTGCTGCCAATAACCAACGACTTGATGGCACCTGTACCCCAATGGTCGAGTTTGAAAATGCCTGTACAATATCCGGTGAGCTTAAGCTGGACTGGAAGGATAACATCTGCTCACTTTCCAGAGTTAATTGGAGACTATGTTCACCGGGTTTTAGCGGAATGGATAACACACCGTCCACATCACCTAAGTTAATACTAGTACCATCATGGGTCAGCTGCTTTAATTCACTCTCACCAATGTGCATCAAAAACTGCTCTGAGCGGGTTGCCTTGTAGTCAATTGAAATATCATTCGATACTTTTCGTTTACCAAATTTATATTGCTGAGTCACATTGGTAATTGCAACAGGCGTCCCTTCTGCTGCGGAGGGTCTGGTGACCTTGAATGCTAACTTTTCACCAGTTCTGGGGTAGTATTCATATATCCAGAAATCATCATTCTCAATAAACTCTGGTCTTACCGCGACCACCCCATTAATTTCAATATTCCAGTTTGGAAAAACCAGCAATTTCCATATCTCAGTCAATGCATTCTGTTCGAGCGCTTGCAATTCGAACTCACCATCGCCAGCAAGACTCGATCGCCAGGATTTTGAATCGTCATCGGTGGCAAAAGCCACCTCCATCTTTCTTTGCTTAATATTGTCGACCATATCCAATGGTTGTTCATAAGATAACAGTGGAATGGAGATAGATAATGAACCTTTTTCAGGAGCCTGCCTGTACACATTGGTGCGAAGTTCCCACTGAGTACCAAAATGAAAATATCGCTCAATTTCAAATAGTCCCGCTATTGAATGTTCATTCACCATTGAACCGGCATCATTGTTCCCGTTCAGCGCAATTTCACTTGCCACTTTCTCCGGAATATTAATTCGAGTTAACTGTAATGCATTGGCCATTAACTGGTGTTGATTAACCCCCGAAACTTCCCAGCCTGAAATTTCATGCTCAACTCGTTTTGGGGATTCGACAAATTGAATTGAAATTTCTGATTTATTTTTTAATCTGGCCTGAATAACCACTTTAGAATGGCCATGCTTAAGATCAATCCATCGACCTTTTTCGTTACGCCATAGTGCATTAACCGGCTTTCTATTTAACGAAATTGTTTCGATCTGCCAATCTTCTGAATCAGGTAATAACCCGGCAACATCACTTCCAGCATGATAATCGAGGCTCACCACAATTTGCTGCCCATTAACTGTTATATTACTTCGACTAATAGTGACACAGTCGGGCGAGCATTCCGGAACAGGAAACAGACGGCTTTGTAATTCAGATAATAACTTCTCATCAGGGTAAGATGATGCTGAAACTTGCGGCGGCGCAGTGAATAATAACCCCCCCATTATCAAACCAATAACCAATGAAGAGGCCACCGCCTTATCGCTTCCACTTTGAGTCTTTCCGAAGATATTTTTTAGTTCGATCTTCGAATTATCTCTTTGTTTAAAAATAGCCGCCAACCATAACAACGACCCTATAACCAGCAGCAATCGCCATAACTTGACCATAAACTCAGGCAGGATTAACAGACTGACTTTTTCGTCGCCAGCCACAGGGCCATTCCAACCATATGATGCGCGCTGCCACTGCCACAAAGGTTTTCCATTACCAGCCTGAATAATAGCACCAGCTTGATAACTATTATCCAGATCAGCGCGCTTCATTCGCGACCCGGTAATCACAATTTTTTGTTCACGGCTCATCCGCTCGCGCATTTTTGTTGGCTCTTCTAAAGCCGAAACTGAAGCGAAGTTGTCATATAATGATGCATCATTGTTACTGGTATAAAGAACCTGGCCTTTTTCAAGCTGAGGATACAGAGTAAAGCGAATTTGATCGGCAATAAATGGTAATAAGGCGAGTAAAAGACCCACTAAACTAATCCATTGGTAGACTCCACTTATTTTTTTCAGTTTTTGTCCGCTAACCTTTTTTGCCAAAGTAACCGCCACCATCACATTAAACCAGAGGAAAATTGGCATCTGTGTTTCATGGTAACCTAACACCAACACCAATAAACCTAACATGCTAGCAACTATGCCAAACGCTCGATAAGCCAATGCAATGGATACCAGCACAAAGAATAAATCAATAAGTTTCCAGCGATTTACCCAGTCTCCACTGGCTGAGTCAGCCCCGGTAACCGCTAGTAGTTTTCGTCCCGGCGGAATATTTAGCGAAACCTGAGTATCAGCAAATACCATATCCCAGCCAGATGCATGATTCATATCTGCCATATTCACTTCACCACTTGCTAAAACATTAACTCTGGGAGTGCGAATTTCAGCGCCGGTTCTTTGTTGGTTATCATAGGTAATTAAGCGATCCTCACCGTGGTTACTCAGTTGGCTCAGGCGATAGTTTTCTAATGTATTGATACGCCAGTTAGTTGATTTATTGCCATTAATCTCATCCTGAAAATAATAAGATTCCCCATCAAAGCTTAGCCACAACTGTCGGTTTAATGATAAGGAGTCAAAATTATGTGACATCCCACGGTGTTTTTGCTTGATCTTAAAGCTATCGGTCTGGGACACAACATAATGAGGGTGCTGACTCCATTGCCTGACTAATCCTTGCTCAGAGTCAATCGGCGCAACTCCCTCAATTTGTACCGAGCGAAGTCGCTCATCAGCAACAAACGCCCATAACTCCTGCAATGGCCAATGCTCACCGGTTTCACTAAATGTCAATTCCTGCGGGTAACCATGAACTTTAAAAACTAACTCCAGGCGGTGTTCCCCTGGTCTCAGTTGAACCCAGAGGTCACCAGCACTATCAACCCGAGTGTTAAGTTCAGATGTTATCGACTTAAGCTGGTAATGGTCCCGATCAAATCGAGTCAGTTTTTGCTCTCGTGCATTGCCTGAAACTTCCACTTCAACTTCAACTGTCATTGTCATTGGATGACCATCTTGAATCAGCCGATTTGCCCTGACTTTTAAGTAATTTTTTTCCGTAACTTTTGTTTCCTTCACATTGCCTAACCAGAGTCGTCCCTTCTCCAATTTTGCAAAGGCTTTAGCTTTTCCGTTAATTAAGACTTCCAACAACCCAGTTTGTGAGGGGACCGATAGCGATTCCGCTCGTTTATCCCACAATATTTTTCCTTCAATTTTATATTGCCCTTTTGTTAAATAAATATAAGGCCGACCAGCCTTTTCAATGACTACTACAGAACTATCATTAACAGTGACTTGCTGTGGCCAATGATTTCGATCACCCGGCAAAGGAATCAAGCCCTTATCTAATATATGCCATTGTTGATTAAAATTAGCCTGGGTATCACTAACCGATATCGTTAATTGTCCTGGCCAGGCACATAAATGATTAGCTTTAGATCCATACTGTCCGCCATTAAGGTTTGGACAATCCATAAATTCCTTTTCATAACTCACCCATCCTTTCCATTCCTCAAGCTCAGGTGGAATATCTGAAGCGTGAAGGGTTGAAATTACCAAAAATGTTGCTATCAGGAATAATAGTCGTGCCATCATTGATTTCCTTATGTTTACGATAATTTTCCACCGACTTTATCGCAATAGTATAGTCGAGCACAAATATATGGCCTGAAAGTCGGTAATATTTCCGCAAGCCGCTAAAATTTAACAGGCAGCGGGACTTTAATAGCTTGATTGACTAACAAAAATAATCTCTGTAACTACTTTGTCAGATTAATTGTCTTTAATAATAAGTTAATAATAAACGCCTGCTAAACTCGGTTAATTGGATTTGATGAAGTTGGACTTTCCAACAAATCATTAGCGGAAATCAAGCCAATATTTCAATACAAGGAGAAAGTTAATGAAAAGCGCTTTATTGATTGGATTACTATTTTTTTCACTACTCTCAACCAGTGAAGCTTCTAAGCATCAATCATCATTGAAACAAATTGACCAATGTTCCCAGTCCTGTCAAAAGAAAGTAAAACAGCTAATCCGATATGCATTCAATGGAAGCCCTCAAGCGCAAACAACTTTAGCATTAGCCTATCAGTCTGGAGAGCTTGTTGAAAAAGACGATAGTCAAGCCTGGAAATGGATAAAGAGAGCGCGAAATCAAGGTTATTCACCTGCTTTGCATATTATTTCCCAGTGGTATCGTCGGGGATATAACACCCAGATTAACCACAATAAGGCCAATTATTATTTGGCACGTGCTGCAAAAAAAGCAGATTACAGTCCAGCAGTATTAGACTTAGGCTTGCTTCATTATAAAAACAGCGATGATAAAAAGGCAATTCCACTGATTCAATCTGCTGCAAAAATGGGTCATCCAAGAGCCAGATATTTACTAAAACTAATTTCAGGCGATCCTGAAAAAACCTCAAAAGAGTTAGAGAAAAACCTCATCATTGTTAACAATCATAACCAACAAACAACTGAAAAAAAGGTCACAATTGTGGCTAATAAAGAGTCCCCAATGCAGTTATTTAATAATATTTTAGTCTAATTATGACGCAATTTACATTTACACACTA
>CBDUHU010000001.1:0-26777 GCA_965366725.1 uncultured Kangiellaceae bacterium | reverse complement strand
AATTCATAAGATTATTTATCGTTGGTTTTTAACCTAGGTGGATAACTTCTTAAAATTTAACAGGCGCGACTTAAGCGAAGCTTTTACAAACAGATCAACAAGCTATTTCTGACGTTGATCTTGTTCCATTTTAGCAACAACTTTCTCTAATGCTTCGATCTTTTGTCGTGTTCTGGCGAGTACTTTCGTCTGAACATCAAATTCTTCTCGGGTAACCAGATCCATTTTCGCAATAACAGACTGAAGAATCTGTTTAAACTGTTCATGAATATCTTCTTGAAATGCCTTTGCCCCAGGAGGGATCGCATTGCTTAACTTGGTTGCCAACTCGTCTATCACTTTTGCATCTAACATTTTAATTCTCTACTAGCGTCAGGTTGTTCAGATAAGTAATTCTAACATAAGTCAGCCAATGGTAAATTGCTCCGAGGGTGATACTACTCTTAGACAAACAAGAATTGTCCAAATTAAATCCCATCAGCAGTCAATTGAATAATTCTATTGGTTGGGAGATAGACTAGATCAAGGTATAATTAGTCTGGATTTTTCAGCGAATTAATAATTTATGTTGTCACAAATACTACCGGCTCAGTTAGTGGGCGCAATTTCACTATTATTGCATACAATTAACACCTTATTCTGGGTAGGCCCTATTCTTATATTGGCCGTTATTAAGCTATTAATTCCGCTTAAAGCGGTGGCAAAAGGTTGTAACTTTCTGTTAAATTTTTTCGCATCTAGCTGGATTTCAGTTAATAAGGGAATTAACGCTTTTACCAAATCAATCGTCTGGGAAATCAACATACCCGATGAACTATCCGATAAAGAATGGTATCTGGTAATTGCAAATCACCGTAGCTGGGTCGATATTCTCGCGCTTCAACAGACTTTTAATCGGAAAATTCCATTTTTGAAGTTCTTTCTCAAACAAGAACTATTCTGGGTTCCCGTACTCGGTCTTGCCTGGTGGGCATTAGACTTCCCCTTTATGAAACGCTTCTCTAAATCTTACATAAAAAAATACCCGCATAAGAAAGGCAAGGATTTTGAAACAACTAAAAAAGCCTGTGAGAAATTTAAGTCTATCCCAATTTCAATTATGAACTTTGCTGAAGGAACACGTTTTACACAAGCAAAAAAGGAAAAACAGGCTTCTCCTTATGACAACCTGCTTAAACCTAAATCAGGAGGGATTGGGTATGTCCTTACACTTATGGGTAATGAAATCAACAAGGTGATAGTTGTCACAATTGATTATCCGCAAAATGATGTTTTTACTTTCTGGGATTTTCTCTGCGGAAAAGTGCAACGGATCAGGTTAAGAGCCAGGTTATTACCGGTACCTGCTGAGATTAAAGGGAACTATATTGAAGATTCGGATAATCGAAAACAGGTACAGCAGTGGGTCAATCAACTCTGGCGTGAAAAAGACCAAATGCTTTCACCTAATAGCGAAAGTTAATATTGCACACTGCTAAATTTACGTTTGACCCAGTCAGGTTATGCAACAACTCTGAAATATAACTAATCATAAATAGTTACATGTTACGGTTTGATATTTAATTCCGAAAAAAGTAGTTTATAAGAAGCTTTTATTAACTCAAACAAAGGGATTGTTTATGAAAAAAACTCATCGATGGGTAACGCTAACTATCTTATTGCTGGCAGCCCTTGTCTCATATAGCTATGGATTTTCTACTGGCCCAGCCATTTTTATTGCTTTGGGTATAATTCTGGAATTAACATTCTGGTTCAGACTTTTTGATAAAAAGCGCTAGATTATCAGGTTTTAGCAATACCCATAATTGACTGTTAGAATAAGAGTAATCACTGGTTAATCGCAATTACTCTGTTATCAATAAGGTAAGTCTATAAGCCAATAGACGGTTTAACCGATGCCAGGCCAAAAATAGCAATAATTGTAGCGACTGAAATCACCAGTGCGACGATACGGGTTCGTCTGGTTTTTCCTCGTTTAAGGGCAATCGTCCCTGCCACAATATAAACTATAAGAAGTAACAGTTTAGCGGTTACCCACCCGACAACAAATGGATAAACCTGCAAAATCACAACCAGATATATAGCTGCTCCAAGCAACAGAGTATCAATAATATGTGGCAGAATTTTGACAATCTTTAACTCCAACCGATGGCTCTCAACCAGCATCCAGTATCCACGCAATAAAAACCCGAGAAACGAAAGCAACGCAGCAGTTAAATGAATGTGTTTAATCAGGGAGTAGTATTCCACTTTATCTGTCCTTTCAATTTATTTTCTAATGCCAACTTAAATTCAGCTAACTCTTCTGTTGCTATTTCCAGGCTCACAATTATTGTTGTCTGATAATCAAGTTGATGATTTTGTATTTGATAATCTTTGAGCACATACTCACAATCTTTAAGCTGTGAATATTCAAGTTCAAAACCGATCAATGTATAGTCAATTTTAACCTTTGTTTCAAGTACTTCCAATGCCAGTTTAACACCGCCACCATAAGCTCTGGTTAATCCGCCAGTGCCTAACTTGGTACCACCATAATAACGAGTGCAAACTACTACAATATCGCCAATATCAGCATGTTGAAGAACATTCAACATCGGCTTTCCGGCAGTACCAGATGGCTCTCCATCATCGCTACAACCAATTAATGTTGTTGCATCAGGAGCACCTACAATATAAGCCCAACAGTGATGAGTAGCATCCGGGAAAAGCTGATTAAGCTCTCGAATAAAAGCCTTTGCCTGATCAGCAGTGTCAACACAGCGCACCCGAGTAATAAACTGGCTATTTTTTATCACTTCCTCAACCTCAACGGGTTGTGCAGGAATATTGTATCCAGTCATAATATTAGTAAGGGGTTCTCAGTAAACTTAATGCTTTGTACAGATTCGAAATAACAGCCTAAAGTGCAGCAAACGCTTCACGAGTTAAATTCAAAACACCGTCAGACTGAATAACAATATCATCTTCAATACGGATACCACCATAGGGCATAAAAGATTCAATTTTATCCCAATTAAACGCATTTGAATGTGCCCCAGAACGCTGGTTATTTAGTAGCATTTCCACGAAATACAAGCCAGGTTCAATGGTAAAAGCCATTCCAGCTTCCATTTTTCTGGTACTACGTAAAAACGGGTGAGCAGCAGGTGGAGGGTTAAGCTTTCCAGAAGCATTCGCAAACTGGCCACCAATATCATGAACCTGCAAGCCTATTAAATGACCAAGTCCATGAGGAAAGAAAGTTGCAGATATCCCTGATTCAAGCATTGCTTCGGGAGACATATCAACAAAACCAAATTGCTGAATAATTGCTCCAATTTGCAGGTGCGCATTAACGTGTAAATCCAGATATTGCTGATTAGTTGTAATTGAATTTATACAACTAAGCTGCATCTCATCCATTGCCAGGATTAAATCTGCAAACTCATTCTGTTCAAATGAATAAGTCCGGGTAATATCAGAATGGTATCCATTATAAGAGACTCCAGCATCAATTAAAAAAGAGCGAAATTTCTCCGGAGCCTGCGCCAGGCAATCTGTGTAATGCAAAATGGCACCATGATGATTTAACGCAACAATATTACCGTAGGGCATCTGGTGTTCCAACATTCCGGACGCTTCTACATAAGCAAGGTGTATCTGTTGCTCACTTTTCCCCTGTCTGAACGCTTGCTCTGCCACCTGATGGGCAAAAGCAGCTTTTTCGTTAGCTTTTCTCAAACACGCAATTTCATAGGAGCTTTTATAGGCCCGTTGCCAGTAAATCCCATTGAGCAATCCTTCAGGGTTATTCTGTACTCCTTTCAATTGACTGGTGATTGTTGTTGCTTCACCAAGAATAGCAACATTTTGACCTGCCTCAGGCATCAACTCTAGTGCCTGACTTTGCTCTGAAATCACCTTAATATCATAATGTTCAGGCCAGATCCCTTCTGGATCGGATGGTGGCGTGTGCCAGTAATCTTCAGGCTGAAAATAAACCAGCGTCGGTTTACCTTGCAAACCAATAATTAAGTAGGAATGTGGCAGTTCAGTCAGTGGAAGATAAGTTCTGAACAAAAAACTGGACTTGAACGGATAATCCATATCATCAAGATAAACCCGAATTGGTTGTCCCGACGGTATCACCAATGTTTCTAGACCGTTTTCGCTCATTAATTGTCGGTGGCGCGCTAATAAATCCGTCAAATGTTGGCTATAAAGAGAAGATAAGTCAGACACAATTAACCCTGTAATGCTGCTGGCTCCCCTATTTTCAGGGGATATTCAATGTGACAGACATCTTAAAGACTTTAGCGCTATCACGCAACGGGATTCGGCTGGAGCGAATATTGGGAGTTATTCTAATTTCCTCAGGATTTAGCTGCAGCCTCAATTTTTCTGCGCTTCTCAATGGCAAGGGGAGTAATTTCTTTTTCTAGCGACAACAATAAACCTAATTTGAAATAAATTTCAGCCATTAAAAAAAAGGGGCCGATTAATAGTTGGTTAATATCATCCACAAATGCTGGTTTGGCTTTTTCATAGATATGACCAATAAACTGAATAATCCAACCAATAACAAACACCGCCAAAGCAATTAATAATGCATCTTCTCGCTCAGCAACAATGACCGCAGTGTAGACAACCGGTAGAATAAAAAGCATACAGCCCAGTGATAAGCGCCAGTCAAGCACGCTATAGTAAACAAGAACCAGAGCAAAGAATATTATTGAAAATGCTATAGAATAAGTATCACCAGCGACATTAAGAGGAATAGAAAACACACTCATCAACACAGCTAAAGACCAGATTATTGAAGGAACCCCGACAAAGTGAGTGTGGATATTTTTTTTATTCAGATGAACGCTTTTATAAGTTGATAGTTGTTCCTGAACTGTTTTCATAAAGTAGCCTCTGTCTTTCCGATGACTTAATAATGACCGCTCACAGATTATTTGTAAAGTGGTCAGACATCTTCCCGGAACATCCACCAGCTACCTGAAATTTGCTAAGCGCAAAAACTTAACGCCCAGGACTATCATTGGCTAGCGTAATCAGGATTACACAAACAATTTTGAGATAAATTCAAACAGCTGTTTAAATTTTGGTCTGACCTGTTATACTCAAGCCAGCCGGATCTTAATTAAAACACAGGATCAGGATCAGAAACACAGTTAAAACTTGCCGCAACCCCTTTAATAATGGGCTAAACTTGCCGACAAGCGATACCTTAACCTATGGAGTACCCCATGAATTACGACGGTCAATCTCTTCGCTGCCAATTGCTCGACAATGGCATTGCTGAAGTTATATTTGATAATAAAAACGAGTCTGTCAATAAATTTGACAATGCAACACTAAAAGAGTGGCAACAAGTTATTGAATTACTTAACGCTACCGAAGGCGTACGTGGTGCGATTGTTACCAGTCCAAAGCCTGTATTTATTGTTGGTGCAGACATTACTGAATTCCTCGCAATGTTTTCGCATCCTCGTGAGCAGATGATTGACTGGTGCACACAATCCGGCGCTATTTTCTCTGGTTTTGCATCACTACCTTTTCCAACTGTTGCAGCACTTAATGGTTTTGCATTGGGTGGTGGCTTTGAAATGGCACTAACTTGTGATTTTCGAGTCGCTTCAACTGCAGCAAGAGTTGGATTGCCTGAGACTCAACTTGGATTAATTCCCGGTTTTGGTGGTACTGTTCGTTTACCAAGAGTTATCGGAAGTGATAACGCGATTGAGTGGATTGCCATGGCAAAAACTCATAAACCAGAAGCAGCCTTAAAAGTCGGCGCAATTGACGCCGTCACAAAACCTGATGCGCTCAGAGCAGTTGCAATCAAGATGGTAACTGATGCCGCCGACGGCAAACTCGACTGGAAGAACCGTCGTGCAGAGAAAGAAGCACCGATGAAGCTTAATAAGCTGGAAAGTACCATGGCTTTCACTACAGCAAAGGGCATGGTTGGTGCCAAGGCACTTCCTCATTACCCTGCACCAATGGAAGCTATCAGAGTCATCGAAGAAACAGCTTTACTGCCGACAAGTGAAGCGCTCAAAACAGAGCATGAAGGTTTCACTAATGTCTGCCAGACCACTCAGGCCAGCGCAATGGTTCAGATTTTTCTGAACGATCAATTACTCAAGAAGAAGGCAAAAATTGCCGCTAAAACTGCAACCAAGTTGGTTGAATCAGCGGCAGTTCTGGGCGCAGGTATAATGGGAGGAGGGATAGCATATCAATCCGCCAGCAAAGGTATTCCAGTGGTAATGAAAGATATCAATACCGACGCGCTGGATCTTGGAATGAATGAAGCTATCAAGATACTTGGAAAAGGTGTCAAGCTGGGTAAACTGGACGCCGCTAAAATGGCTAAAGTTGTCGCCAGCATTACTCCAACACTAGACTATTCAGCAGTCAAACACGCCGATCTGGTTGTCGAGGCTGTCGTAGAAAACCCAAAAGTTAAAGATGCAGTTTTACAAGAGGTCGAATCAATCATCAGTGAAGATGCGATCCTCACTTCAAATACCTCAACTATTTCAATCGACCTATTATCAAAAAACCTGAAGCGACCAGAGCAGTTCTGTGGCATGCACTTCTTTAATCCAGTTCATAAAATGCCACTGGTTGAAGTTATTCGCGGTGAAAAAAGCACCGATGAAACTATTGCTACAACTGTTGCTTACGCCAGTGCAATGGGAAAATCAGCAGTCGTTGTAAAAGATTGTCCTGGTTTCTACGTTAACCGAGTCTTATTCCCATATTTCCGTGGGTTTAGCCAGCTGCTAATCGATGGTGCTGATTTCCGCCAGGTTGATAAAGTTATGGCCGGATTTGGCTGGCCAATGGGTCCCGCTTATCTTCTGGATGTTGTTGGAATTGACACTGCTTACCATTGTGTTGACGTACTGGCAGCTGGTTTCCCAGAGCGCATGAGTCCGATAGAAGGTGACGTGGTTGAGAAGCTATTTAAAGACGATAAATATGGTCAGAAATCTGGCAGCGGCTTTTATGCATACAGCCTGGATAAAAAAGGCAGGCCGAAAAAAGTTTTCGAAGAAAGTGTATTCTCGGTCATTGGCACACCAACTAGAGAATTTGAAAAAGAAGAAATCATTGAACGTATGATGTTGCCGCTTATTTTCGAAGTGGCTCGTTGCCTGGATGAAGGAATTGTCGACACAGCAGCAGAATGTGATATGGCATTGCTATTTGGACTAGGGTTCCCACCATTTAGAGGTGGCGCTCTCAAGTATGCCGATGAGCTTGGTATTGCCAATGTCGTCGCAGCGGCAGAAAAATATGCACACCTTGGTTCTGGTTATGAAGTACCTGAACTATTAAAGACAATGGCCGCCGAAAACAAAACGTTTTATGCCGCATAAGCGACAATTCCGGGAGATATGAAAATGAAAGATGTAGTCATCGTAGATGCCATTAGAACCCCGATGGGTCGTTCAAAAGGTGGTATGTTTAGAAATGTCAGAGCTGAAGTAATGAGTGCAAAACTGATTCAAGCATTGCTTGATCGCAACTCGGCGCTTGATCCAGCTGAAATTGAAGATGTAATCTGGGGCTGTGTTCAACAAACCCTGGAACAGGGTTTTAATGTCGCCAGAAACGCCATGTTAATGACTGATATTCCTCATTCAGTTGCCGGGCAGACAGTAAATAGATTATGTGGTTCATCAATGCAGGCTATTCACACCGCAACCCAATCAATTATGACTGGAAATGGTGATGTATTTTTAGTTGGTGGTGTTGAGCATATGGGACATGTTCCAATGATGCATGGTGTTGATTTTGCACCACAAATAGCCAAACATTCAGCAAAGGGCTCTGGAATGATGGGGTTAACTGCTGAATTACTCGGCAAAATGCATGGTTTTGATCGCAAAACTCAAGACGAGTTCGCAGTACGTTCACATGCCAGAGCTCATGCAGCAACAACTTCTGGCGCTTTCGCCGCTGAAATACTGGCGATGGAAGGACATGACGCCGACGGCGCATTAACCACTTTTGATTTCGATGAAGTCATTCGACCAGAAACCAACCTTGAAGGTTTGGGTAATTTACGTCCGGTATTTGATCCACGAGGCACAGTAACCGCAGGAAACGCATCTGCAATTTCAGATGGTGCATCAGCAATGTTAATAATGAGCGCTGAAAAAGCAGACGCACTCGGAATAACGCCAATTGCAAAAGTACGTAGCATGGCTGTCGCCGGCTGCGATCCTGCAATCATGGGTTATGGGCCAGTACCGGCAGTAAATAAAGCGCTTAAGCGAGCAGGGTTACAAACTTCAGATATTGATGTTTGGGAACTAAACGAAGCTTTCGCTGCTCAGTCTCTGCCAGTGCTAAAAGATCTCGGACTGCTCGATGTAGTCGATGAAAAGGTCAACCTTAATGGTGGTGCTATTGCGCTGGGACACCCACTAGGATGTTCTGGAACACGAATTAGTGGAACTTTGCTCAGGTTAATGGAAAGCAAAAATGCGACTTTGGGTGTAGCGACCATGTGTATTGGGCTAGGCCAGGGTATTGCCACGGTATTTGAAAGGGTTTAACAGCTAAATACTTAATACTGGGTTAAAAATAAATGCCTGTCAGTGAGTAACTGACAGGCATTTTTATTTGCCTTCTGATTAATTGACCAAGTCGATTAATTCAGGCTAGGTGTGTTTTCCGCAAAATATTCATGGCTATCTGCGTTATTAGTGGCACCATTAGGATCACTGATTGCAAGACTCTTAGCACCAGACTGACCATAAACAATGTCATCAGTTCCAGCAACAGCGTTAAAGTGGCTCACTTCGTGAATAATTGTGCCGCCTTTAGAATCTAGCATTCCAGAAAGCTCGGCATAGATAAACCTTGTATGGCTGGTTAGGATATACATATGCGAAGTAACTCTGGTTGCAGCTACAATCAAATGTTTTTGGCTTGTTATCCAGAGCATCTTTAATCGCATCAAAGTTACTTGCAACTTTATTCCAACGGCTACTGGTATAACTTCCAAACCAGGTTGTATAACGAGGGCCAGCATTACCGTTAAGGTAGCTTACTGAACTATTAGCCATTGTTTTAGCAGCATCTAACGCAGATAGGATAGTTGTTTGTTCTGAGTTTGAACATGCACCGGTGAATGAAACATCACCAGTTTCTCCACCGCCACCGCCATCGCCACAATCTTCTTTACGTGGGTTACAACGTTTTTTGGCTTCTGCACGAACCTTAGATACATACAATTGTGTAGAATGCGCTTTCATTGAAGTACGTGCATTCTTGTTTTGTCCAGGTTTATTCAGACCAAATAATGCATAGTTTTGTACTGACATCTCAACGCTATAGTAACCTTCAACAGAAAAATCATATTTACCTGAAAGTTCAACAGTGTAGGTTAACTTTTGATTAGGTTTTAGAGATACATAGTCCGCTGTTGTTGGTGCAGGACGTTTATAGTG
Organism: uncultured Kangiellaceae bacterium; assembly: GCA_965366725.1. GTDB lineage: Bacteria > Pseudomonadota > Gammaproteobacteria > Enterobacterales > Kangiellaceae > Aliikangiella. The sequence continues at coordinate 17,316 of CBDUHU010000001.1, read as the reverse complement.
CGCACCTAAATAATCAACATTTTCACCATTTCTGGTAATTTTGAAAATCCCTTCTTCCAGATTGCCCTCTTCATCAGGCAAGTACCAGCGCAAGATATCGACCTTTTGATTTGAACGGTTTTTATAGGTTACCTTAACAGAAACATCTTCATCATTTCCGACATTACCTTTAACCGGCTGAACTTTGACTTCCACCCCTGAGTGTACCTTCGCCATTGTAAATGGCGAAATCACTAAGGCTGCAAGAACCATTAATATTATTTTTATCTTCATTGGTTTTCCTTGGGTTATATAGTTAGTACTGTGACTTCACACCATACTTCTTGATTGGTCCAGGCAAAGACTAAAAAAAACGGACTCAAACCAATAGTACAAATCCGACAAGTATTAAAACCAGAGCGACAAATAATTATTAAAACGCTCAATAAAAAATATTTTTACAATGGCAATTTCTAAATAACACTAATACCCTTTTGAATATCTCAAAATCTTATAAATTTATTGAACAAAATTAACGAGTTAGCGAAAAGATTAGCAAGCGTAATTATTGTGAAATATTCACACTTATCATTATTTTTTGATTCATCAATCATGAAAAATATTCTCAATCTTTCAGTCTGTATTTAGCAATCCAAAATGATAAACGTTTCGATCTGAGCTATAGTTAGCTCAGAGGACTTTAGCCCGAATGACCGACAAAACCTCAATTAACTGGATCATCAATCAACTGAGTAAAGTGAAAAACTATAAAGAGTTGAGCTTTTACGACCGCAAGCGCTCGTTCGATATTTTAGTTCTTTGCTCTGTTGGGATAATTTTCTTTACAATATTGTCGATACTGGCATTGTTGCGCGGCAGTTTGACACTGGCTATCTGGTTATTCCTGTTTGACCTGACAGTTGGCTGCTTTATCTGGATGATTCGACAAAAGGGATTCTATTCCTTTCAAGTCACCTATTTTGTTCTATTTAGCACCGTTGGTTATTTTTACCTATTGGTTAGCGGTGGTTATCAAAACACTGGGATTTTGTGGTGTTATATTTTTTCACCTTTAATGTATACCTTTGTTGGCTACAAACACGGGTTTATAGCAAACTTCCTGCTGATTTCTGCAAGCGCGACTTATTTCTGGATAACTCCAGCAGACTGGCAAATCGCTCAGTATTCATTTGCATTAGAGCTTCGGTATATTCTGGCCTATTTTTGTTTGTCTTTACTACTAAGTATAAAAGAGTATTCTCGTGCCGTATCTGATAGAAACTACCGCCATTTGTCTAATCACTTAAGAAATAAAGCTTATACAGACCCTTTAACGGGAACTCTTAACCGACGTGGAATGGATGAAGCTCTTGATAATTTTGAAATCGATATCGAAACAACTCAAGGAAGCTTACTGATGATCGATATTGATTATTTCAAAAAAGTTAATGACGAGTTTGGTCATAGTATCGGCGACCAGGTTCTACAAAAAGTCGGTCAATTACTGCTTGAAAAACTTCGCTCTAACGATGTTATAAGCCGTTGGGGGGGAGAGGAGTTTCTTGTTCTACTAACCGAAATATCTCCCAAATATGCTGAGAAAATTGCTGAGAAACTTCGCTATTCAGTTGAACATGATCAACCAATAAAAGCACTCATTGATAAAAGTCTGACTGTCAGTATTGGTGTTGTACATTGCCACAAAAATAAAAGTATGGAATATTGGCTGGATGAGGCTGATCAACGACTCTACGAAGCAAAAAATGCTGGACGAAATAAGGTTGTGTGCTAAAAACGTCTTCCCTCCTGGATAATAGTATACCGACCACTAAATATTAATAGCAGTCGGATCAACAGTGAGCTAGAAATAATCAGTTGGTTTTTGGCAATTTACCAAGCACATAATAATTAAACCACTTTATATCCCAGTCCATTTTTGCCTCACGGTGTTGGTATTGACTTAAACCATGTCCTTCTCCAGGATACACAATTAGTTCTACTGGAACATTAAGATAGTGTTTTAGTGCCCGATACAACCCTCGAGCATGCGCAACAGGCACTCTGGGATCATTTTCACCCATATGAATTAAAGTGGGTGTGGTCACATTTTGCATATAAGAGAGCGGTGAGGAATGGTTGTAACCTTCCAGTTGCTCCCAGGGTTGCCCTTGCATAAAATTAACCACATGCCCGGGCGTATCCTCAACAATCCATTGAAGTTTCTGATCCAGATTTCCAGCACCACTACTAGCGGCTTTAAAGCGGTTAGTTTTAGTGATCAGAGCATTGGTTAAATAACCACCATTACTCCACCCCATTACTGCCATTTTTTCATCATCGGCAATACCCGATTCAACCAGAAAATCAACACCAGCAAGAATATCATCCACTTCAATATCATTTTCCCGCCCAACCAAATCGGTTAGAAATTTATCGCCGTAGCCTGTTGAACCGCGATAGTTAGGAGACATTACCGCCCATCCTTGCGCTGCGAAGCTAGTTTGACCGTAATGACGAAACCTTAACGCATAAGGGGTCGCAGAGGTTGGCCCTCCATGTATCTGGATAATTGTTGGGAGTGGGCCATCGGACTTCTTGTACCCAGGCGGCAATTCTAATATTCCTTCAATTTCAGTCCCATCTTTTGCTTTCCACTTAACGATTTCTACCGATGGCAACTGCCAGTGACTCGTTTGCGGGTTAATATCAGTCAATCGGGTAAATCGGCTTGCTGATGAGTTAACTTTACTGATAAAAATATCGCTAAAATGATCGGTTCCATTATGTGTAAAAGCAATCTTTTTACCCTTATTGTCAAAGCTAAAATTGTAAGCAACCAACTCTTTGCCTAGTGCACGATAGGTCTTTCCCTGTCTACCTTTAACCAGTTTATCAGTACAAATCACCTGGACTCGAGCATGATCTGCCGCACGATAACATAGTGTTCTGGACTTTGGTCGCCATGCTATATCGCTGCCGGTTAGAGTGATATCTTGAATTCTATCTAGCTTACGACTGTTAGTTACCTTTCCTTTGGAAAATTCAAAGATAAACAACTCACCCGGATAACCATCAAAATCAACTCTAAATGCAAGTGCCTTACTATCATCAGACCAACTTACCCCTTCCAGCCAACCATAGGGTGAAGGTGCTTGCGAACGCCATAATCGATCCTCAAGAACCAGATTTATCTGCTGATCAATCTGATAAACTTCTACATCTGACCAGCCTTCCAGATGAATTAGTTCATTATCTGTGGTGGTGATCCGCGCAAGCTTTGAACCGTCATTGCTAACTTCAAAGTCCCACACGACTTTATTATCATCGATAATGTTTGAAGTTCGCCACTGATTAAGATCGAGCCGAAGTAGTGGATTAACCATCTGGGCGCCATGGCCATAATCAGGAGAACTATGTTTCTCCCTCATCCCGGCCCAAATACCCGAATCCTTATGTTCTTTCGTCGTTGTATAATATAAGCTCATTCCATCATGACTAAGTTGGAATTGTTTAACGCCTTTGGCAGCATTGGTTACCTGCCTCACCTGACCACTATCAAATGAATAACGAAAAACCTGCTTTAGCTTCTCCTGATTATCACTTTTTTCTTTTACCACCTTACGGGAAAAATAGACGAACTTTTCATCTGGCGACCAATTGGGAGCATTATCACTTTCAGGTGAAGCGGTAATGCGTTTCTTATTTCTTGTTTTTACATCAATGATCCATAAGTTTCGGTTGGTTCTTCCAAGCTGCTGCTCCCAACGAACTTCAGACCATACAACTTTTGTTCCCGAAGGTGACAATTGGCTCGCTGATATTCCGCTAACCGAAAAAAAATCATTTGGATTAATTGTATGTGACCTGATATCTAATTTATTGTCTGCAGCCAGTGAAGCTGTTCCGGTAAAATAAACCAACACAAAAACTAAATTGAGCAAGTTTTTCATATTATTTTTTAATCTCATAAGACTCCTCACTAGCCAACTTCCCATGGCTACCTGCTTGACTGCTATGCTAATTTATTCCCCTTACCAGTAACCTCTTGAATCTCCGAAAGTTAATAATCAGCGGGTTCCCTCCAAGAATAACAAATTTTTTCTGCTTGTGAGATTATTAAAGAGTGAAAGTTGATATCATTGTCAAACAGGCTTTATTGTCAATCAAGGGCGTTAATTGTTGAAGGCAGGCATTAGATTAGAAAAGCTAAACCAACTGGTTACTGATCACTATGATCATGTCTGGGATTGTTGTTGCGATCACGGGTTATCAGGGATGCTGTTACTAAAACGCAATGTTGCAGATTTAACTCATTTTGTTGATATTGTTAAACCAATAACCGATAAACTTGAATCGCAACTCGAACAGTTTTTTCCAGCAAAGAGCAAACAACCTCATTGGCAGGTTCACTGTACAGATGCGGCTTCAATACAGTTGAATTCGACGCAGAAGCATCTGGTTATTATTGCTGGCGTCGGTGGCGATGCTGTTATAAAAATATTAACTGGAATATTGGAAGGTAACAAACATAGTAATATCGAATTTTTATTATGTCCCGTTCATCATAACTATAAGGTGAGGCAGGCCATTATTAAATCAGGGCTGGGTCTGATTGATGAGCTTCTGGTAAAAGAAAACAATCGTTTTTACGAACTAATATTTGTCTCAAAAAGTGCCAGTCAACCAGTATCTGAAGTTGGCTCAAGAATATGGGATTTTACATCTAAAGACAGTTGTGAATACCTTGATAAGACGATCATGCACTTCAAACGAAAACAGCTCAATAAGAACCATGATTTCAGTACAATACTCCTCGCTTATCAAAAACTCCAGCACATACGAGAACACACAACCAACTAGACTAGCGCCGGGCTTATCCTGGTTGAAAGTATTTTATAAACCCTTACTGAGGAATTAAGGTAAGAGTTAGAACGCCAGTGTAAGTACCTGCGGTTGCCGCCTGTAAGGCTGCTTCTTCTACGACTATTTCAACATTCGCATCTCTTGCGCCAGTGCAAATATATGCTCCTCCACCAATTGCAACAAAAGTGTTAGGCGGATTAGTCAAATTGGCAACCTGCACGCCAGAGGAAAGTTCAAAATTACCAGCAGTCCCTATTGTATCATTCCAGAAGACCCTATAAGGCAGCTGATTTGCACCATTAGCCAGAATAAAATCATTACCAGGCCCTTGTCCATCTGCGCGAATAATGTATTGTGCAGTTCCAGTTGTTCCGACACAAACATCATCGTTATCACGTAACTCACCACTTCCTGACCAGTTTCCAAAGTCAAAATCTCTGAGATCAACCAGAACCGCCGCTACCCCTAAACTAAAGGTAATATCGACACTTCCCGTTGATGAGCTTGACAGAACACCATCAACTGCCGCTCCTACCCGAAAGCTAACTATTGCTGCTAACAAAAGCACTAACAGGAACTTATTTTTCTTCATAAACACTAATATCCAGATACCGTAGGTTAACAGGCTGAATAAAAATCGGCATTTATATGCAATTTCAGCCACAAGGACATTTTATTTTAAAAATCAGTTGGTTACAAGAATCACTGGTTATAAAACAGGCTTATTGTGAATATTTCACAGTTTTTATTGGTTTTCCGTGAGTTATTTCCTTGAATTAAGTGATCTTTTGTAGTAAATGAAAAATAAATAGGCAAAAAATACTCCAAAGTGATAAAAATCACTACTTTTAGCTTTTTTCTAACCTGTCTGATGACAATCGGCAAACACTCTAGAGCTTTAGCATAAGTAAGTATTCACCGAATATCTATCTAACCTCTATATTTTTCTTATAAACTGGCGATAGGTCAGATGGAACTATTTCCTGTTATTCAAGGTGTTACTTCGCTTTATTTCATGACAATATAGATGGGTTAATTCTCAGTTTAATTAATCAGAATAGTATCTTGCAGGTAACAAATACCAAGATGGCAAAACCTAATAAAAAAGGACCAATAACAACCGTCACCGTCATTTGCTCCGGCTGTAAAACTAAACTCTATAAATACCGTAAAGGTGGCAAAGGCACATTGGTTAAATGTTTCAAAGAACGTATCCTTAATAATTACACTACCCAACCATGTCATTGCCCCAATTGCCATCAGCTTTTTGCCAGAGAAACTTTAATACGTGGAACTCCCGCCTATAAAATTATTGGCGGTAAGGCACATATGAAATAGTACTAGCTTGCCCGGCTGTTCACTTTTGCTCAAATACCTGATTAACCGCAGCCTCCACCTTTTCTACGATAAGATCAACCTGAGGTTTGGTTAAAGTTAGTGGCGGTGACAGCGCGAGTGAATTAACACTGGGTAATGGTCGTATTACCAGACCATGTTGGTAACATATCTGGGAAACCTTATGCGCTACTTTTAACTTTGGATCTAAAAATTCTTTATTCCCGGCATCACTCATAAGCTGGATACATGCTAATAACCCTTTGCCTCTCACTTCACCGACATTCGGGTGCTTTGAAAACGCATTATCTAATTGCTGATGAAGGTATGAACCTACCACAGATGCATTTTCCACCAGTTTTTCTGCTTCAATAATATCGAGTACCTTATTGGCCACAGCGGCACCGATGGGGTGTCCTGAATAAGTATATCCATGTGAAAAGTTACCGGTTTTGTCAGATGATTCGGCTAATACCTGATGAATCTCTGAAGATAGAAAGGCTGCTGACATCGGAAATATACCTGCAGTGATCCCTTTTGCAGTAGCCATCAAATCTGGCTTGATATTATAGCTGTCACAACCAAAATTTTGCCCCGTTCTACCAAAGCCACATACAACTTCATCAGCGATCAGAAGAATATCATGGTGTTGACAGATTGCTTGTACTCCCTTCCAGTAGCCTTTTGGAGGAGTAAGAACTCCGCCAGCCCCCATAATTGGCTCACCTATAAAGGCAGCAATATTCTCGGCCCCCTCTGTGACAATTAAATTCTCCAGCTGACTCAGTAGTCGGTTACTATATTCAAGCTCCGACTCCCCATCCAAAGCGTCCGCGTAATAAAATGCGCGCTCTGTATGAACGGCAAAATCTAGCGGTAAATTAAAATCCCGATGAAATCCTTTTAACCCGGTTAAACTTGCAGTTGAAATAGATGTGCCGTGGTAGGCTTGCCAGCGTGAAATGATTTTTCTTTTTTTCGGCTTTCCTCGGGTAATTTGATACTGCCATGCAATTTTAACTAAAGTATCATTGGCATCAGACCCGGTACAGCCGAAAAATACATGCTTTAAATTTTCTGGTGTCATCTTAATCAGACGATCAGCAAGTTCTATTTGGGACTGATTGGAATGACCATTAAATGTATGAAAATAATCCAGAGAACGAGCAGACTCAGCTAAAGTCTGTGCTATTACTTCTCTTCCATGGCCAATATTTGAACACCAGAGACCAGCAATCCCATCAATCAGTTTACGACCTTCGGCATCGTGAATATATAATCCATTCGCAGACTTGATAATATTTGGTCCAGCTTTTTCCAGGGCAGTGATAGATGTTGCTGGATGCAATATCTTTTGTAAATTCAGACTCTCTATGTGATTTTCACTCATCAGGCTCTATCCAATATGGCAAATTTAGTTTCAGGCATATATAAAAACACATATTGAACAAAATAAATCTTCAAAGATCACATTTTTTAGGCTCAAAGATTTGGTATATTAGTGTCTTTTCCGCAGAAAATTCGGCAATGTAAAGTTATGGATCTGGATAAAAAGAACTTACAGATATTAACCCGACTCCAACAGGATGGACGAATCAGCAACCAACAGCTTGCAGAGGCCGTCGCTCTCTCACCAAGCGCCTGTTTGGCAAGGGTTCGCTATCTTGAAGATAATGGCTTTATTGAAGGTTATCGAACCAAAGTGTCACTCGCTAAACTCGGCACAGTATTAATGGCTTTTATTGAAGTGACTCTCACTAATCATTTTCCACAGGACTTTAATAAGTTCGATCATTTTCTAGCGAACAGAGAAGAAGTTGTAGAGATATTTGTTGTTGGTGCTCACTTTGATTATTTACTTCAGGTAGTGGTTTCAGATATGACAGAACTTCGTAACTTATCTAATCAATTGCTACAGTCAGACCTTGGTATTACCAAACTCAACACTCTTCCTGTGATTGAAACCAGTAAACCATTTATTGGCTATCCTCTGGCAAAGATAGCCAAAGGCTCAGACTGAAAGTACCAATAGATATTGATTCACCGGTAAATTAATTTAGGGGTACTTTTTTTTATGGTAAGGCTATAATCAACCTAAGCTAACGACAAGAAACCATTCAATGACTGAATCAGAATTCTGGCAATTGGTTGAAACATCAACCCCTCTGGCAACCAGTGAAGAAATTGCACAACAACTTAAAACCAGACTATTACCCTTATCAGAAGAGCAACTTGCTGAATTCGATAAATACTTCAGTATTATGATGCGAAAATCTTATACCTGGGATTTATGGGGAGCAGCTTATGTTATTGCTGGCTGTAATTCTGAATATGCATTTGCTGAATTCAGAAGTTGGTTAATATCCAGAGGAAAGCTGATTTTTGACTCGGCACTCAACTCCCCTGACTCGCTTGCCAAATTTAATGTGATAGCTAATAGTGATGGCCACCCCTATCCATTTCTGGATGAATATGACCTGATCGCTGGACTACTTTATGAAGAAAAAACAGGTCAAGAACTGCCGTTTATTCCATCCGGTCAGGAACAACCTCGTGGTAAGCAGTTCAACGATAAGACCAAAGTCCTCAAAACCCGCTATCCAGCTTTATTCAAAGATTACTGGATTGCAAATCAACCTGCTCAGGGGTAATTTTGTGGATTAAAGTAAACTTCTTAATCTGAAATGGTTGTTTTTGAAACTTGCCATTTGACACCACGTTCGATTAATTTTTCCTGCATAAAAGCAACACACTCCGGATGCCGACCAATGTATTCGGGTGGTGAAACACCCTGATGTGAATATAATCCGGAAACAATCATTCGTAGCGCAGAAGTTGCTGTATAGCCTGTAGTTCTGGCCATTGAGTTTGTATCAGTTAACGGACAGTACTCATCATATAAATCAATACTATATCGAACTTTATCTCCCTGATAACTACCCTCAATTACTGCTTTTAGAATAGTGATATCTACTTCACCCTGTTTGAGTTGCCAGTTTGGAAAAAGGACTTTACCAGTCATTTCCAATGGACTTATTTTCTCTCCGTTAACTTCAATTGTTTTTTCTTTAGAGAAAAAACCTAACTCCCTTAACACTGACATTTTTTCAATATGCCCCGGGTAACGTAAGGTTTTTTCTTTCTGGTTAGGAGAATCTATTGTTTGTGCAAGGGTTCTCAATCCATCGGTATTAAATGCTTCCAAAGTACCTATGCCAGGGAAAAAGATCATTTCAGGATCAGAAAGTGCCGGTCTTGTTACTTGAAATCCATTTTCGATATATCTGGCTGGACGAATGTATTCTTCGATAACATCAGTGGGTGAAAAAACTGCTTTATATTCACTGGGCCACTCTCTTACTTTAGGCAGACCACCAACATAGGTTAACACGCTATCAACCTTTTCCAACTGACGGACTGCATCCATTATTAAGACACTTCCCATTCCAGGATAAACCCCACAATCCATGATCATGGTTACTTTATTTTCTTTGGCCAACTCATCCAACAAGAATGGGTCTTCTTCATAAAAAGCAATACAAACACAGTCCTTTCCAGCTCTAATAATAGCTTTTGCAGTTTCAAATCCCATAAACCCGGGTACTGCATTAACTACATAATCATAATCTGCAACAAGCCTGGTAACCGTTTCAGGGTTAGATAAATCCTGTTGCAACACTTTGACTTCTGTAGATTGATTGGTTAGCTCCGCTAAAGCTAAATCACTATAATCGGCGACTGTAACATCAAAACCACCACCTTTTACCAGATCGAGTGCGATTGGACTGCCGACCAGTCCCGCTCCTAATACAATGACTTTCATTGTTTTTCCTTTAGTAAATAACGTTTAAACAGAACCCTGATGATTAAATCCGGGGCAAATATACGGTTGTAAATATGCTTATACGCTCTAATAGTTCAACTCCGTTGGCAATCCAGAAGACCCGCAGAAAACTTCCAGGTAACACGACAGAAGTGTTTGAATTGATTGGTTTTCTTTCCCAAACTGGTAGTTGTTTTTAGAATATATATAATTGATTTTCGTGGTTAATTGGCCAACAACGTCCAATTTTCGCGATAATTCTACCTTATTTTTTACTATATGGGGTTAATCCGGTGGTATTGTTTAATTTTAAGGTTCTGCGTCGCATTTTTATAAAACCGGACAACACCATAACAATACTTTTAAGTTTGAAAATGCCTACTTATGTTGTTTTTTTCTTGCGTATATCTTTGACTAAATAGGTGTTACCAGAACCACGTTTAAGCTCAAATAAGTCAATTGCCTTGATCAGGCTACTCAGGTTTTTATAACCGTAGTTTCGGGTATCAAAAGAAGTTTTGTTTGATATATGCGAGCCAACGGGACCAAGCGCTGCCCAGCCACTATCTTCTTCAGTCGCTTCAATCGCCTGACGAAGTAAATTGATTAATTTTGAATCAGACTTTATATTTTTGGTTTTGGTCTGGTCTATCTCATTATTTTTGGATTCTTGATCTAAAAATAAGAATTTAGAACATGCATTGACAAATGGTGAAGGTGTTTTGCGTTCGCCAAACCCTAAGACCACTTTACCTTCAGCTAAGGCACGAGTGACCATAGGAGTAAAGTCGCAATCAGACGACACAAAACACATAACATCGATGTCCTTTGTGTACATTACATCCATTGCATCAATAACAAGTGCTATATCTGATGCATTTTTTCCTTTGGACAGGTCATATTGCTGTATTGGTTGAATTGCATATTCATGTAGAAGCTCTTCCCAGGCCTTAATAGATGTTTTTTTCCAGTTACCATATGCTTTTCTAATTGTAACAACACCATACTTTGCGACTTCGCTTAGCACATCTTCAAACTTATTTGCCGGGGCATTGTCAGCATCTATAAATAGTGCAATCTTCTGCTTTGAATCATCCATTTAACTTAGCACCTCTTTTAAAAATATAACATCGGTAGTGTTCATCCAACCTGTTCTACATGAACATATCCGACAAACTATCTTATAGCAGGAAACATTTTATTATCCCTGAATATTCTCTTTTCTATTGATCAACCATTATGCTTTCTACTAATTCATTTTGGTCATACTTGATAATGATCGCATCAGGTAACAAAAAGTTAGCAAAATAATATACTTCCTCATCGGCTTGCAAAGTTTGATCTTTCATATACTTTAAAACCCCAAGATTATTAGTCAAAGCTCTAACGGCCTCTTTCTTCATACCTATTTGAATTTTAGATTGAATTACATAAAATTTTTTCTGCTCGATATAAATTGGATAATATAGATAGCCAATATACGCCACAAAAACCACCATGATAACTATTATTATATCGCGAATCAGTCGCATTACCTTTCCTTTGCATCAAAGCTTTAATAATCAACCTTCATCAGATAGTTTTGAATTCTATCTACAGCATCATCAATCACCATTAATATATGAGATAATTCTCTGAATGAATATCATTTCGATATATCTAATCCTCTAGTTAACCAAAAATAGCCTCGCATTTTTTTATATGATAGAGCTATTTTAGCTCACAATATTCATTAATCGATAAAACAATAAAACCGATAAGCCATTTGATCTGAATCAGAAAAGTTTCACATCACTCGTTTATTTATCTAATAATTAAGCTAAACTGTTAAAAGGGCAATATTGAAGGGTGTGATGATACTAAAACACACAGACAATATATTAACAAAACTTTACCAGGAGCCTCAAAAATAGAAGTAAAGAATGAAGATCCCAGACTTTTCGTTAGATCGTTAAAAAACTACAGCCAGATCTATCTGACAAAATATTTACCATCTGATTGAAAGTATCTGTATTCTATCCACAAGAAAAAAATTTTTAAATAGGGAGCAATCGGCTAAATCTGGACTATAGATACTATTTAAAGCCACCTTGCATTTTTGCTTAAAACATAAAAACTAATTTGCCAACAGAGTACTTTTCTTATATGACCAAAAGTCCACACGCTTCGAATAACGTTATTATTCGACAAGCCATCGATAATACTCCGCGTAAACAGTTTGTCACTTCTAGCAATGATATAAGCATCGTAGGGCACAGTATTCCTTCAGAAAGTATTGTACAACAAATATTACAGAATCTTGAGTTATCAACTGAATACAAATTACTACACGTAGGTTCCGGTTCCGGTTATTTGACTGCAATTGTGTCTTTAATGGTTAAGCAGGTCATTACTATAGAAAAAAATCATACACTTGCTAAACTGGCAAAATCTAACTTTTCTAAATTAAAGTTAGAAAATATACAAATAGTCATTGGCGACGCTGGCCATGAGATACCAGAACAATCCCCCTTTAATATTATTATTATTTCTACTCCGGGGATTAAAGCACAACAGCTACTTAGACAATTGGCACCAGGTGGACAATTAATTGCAATTGAAGGTAAATCAGGTCACTCACTTCAATTAGTCAAGTACTCCATTAACAAAAATAAACAGTGCCAGAGAAAAGAACTCGGCATAGTCAATTTTTCTGGTTATAGCGGAAAACTAAATATTGTTGACAAAGAAATCCTGACAAAAGCAAGGGAGATAGCGCGCAAAAAAAATACTCCGGTAATTGAACAGGTTCGTCAACTAATTAAGCTAGAAGATATTGAACTTTATAGCTCACTAGCCAAACAACATAATATCACTCTCGCCAAGGCTGACAAGTTATTACAAGAGGCAGATCCAAAAGTTTTTAGCAGGTTTTCTCGAGCCTTTCTCGATCATCATCGCCTCATTCCATTATCAGATAAAAATCATTGTTTAAAAGTGGTTACTACTGATCCTGAAGCTTCAACTAATGATTTTCGGACCGTTTACCCTGATCATGTTATTGAAAAAATACTGGTTACTCCAACAGGCTATCACAGACTATGGTCTTCACTGGAATTAAGCCTTGATGGACGTTCAATTGAAGATGCACCACCAGCAAAAGTAGTAAAAGAAGTCAATATTTTAGAGAGAGAACAAACTAAATTTCATGCTCATTTAATTCTCGTATTTGAAGCTTTACTACTCGATGCAATAGGCGAAAATGCCAGCGATATACACCTGGAAATATATGCTGAAGAAGTTCGTATTAGAATCAGAGTTGATGGAGAATTGCGAGACTTGAACCACTATCGGCTAAGTCCAACTGAACTTGCAGGCCTGGTTAATGTAATTAAGACCCGTTGTGAACTTGATATCTCAGAACATCGTCTTCCTCAAGGTGGGCGTTCTCATTTACGTGCCGATAATGTGGTTTATGATCTTCGTGTGCAAACTCAACCTTCATTATATGGTGAACATGTTGTCATCAGATTACTCCGTCAGGATAGTGAATTAATTAAAATTGAGGGGCTTGGTTTTCCACCGATAATCGCCAATAAATACAAACGTCTGTTACATGATCCGGCGGGACTAATTCTGGTAGTTGGTCCGACCGGTTCGGGAAAAACAACCACTCTTTGCGCCGGTCTTCAGTTGCTTGCCAGCGATGGAACACGTAAAGTTATTACAATTGAAGATCCAATCGAGTATTCAATCAAAAATATTCAACAAACGAGAGTTCAAAGTGCAATTGGATTTAATTTTGCAGACGCAATGCGAGCATTTGTACGTGAAGATCCCGATGTAATACTGGTAGGAGAAATCCGAGATCGAGAAACTGCACTTGAAGCAATCAGAGCTTCGCAAACAGGTCACCTTGTTCTATCAACGCTACATAGTAACGACGCAGTCGATGCACTTCAGCGTATTTATGATTTAGATATCTTACCAAACTCTATAGCTGGAGAACTACTTGCTGTTGTTGCTCAAAGACTGGCTAAAAAAATCTGTCAACACTGTAAACATGAAGCAACTGCTGATCCACAATTGCTGGAAGAATTATTTCCTTCAGGTCCACCGAAGAACTTCAAATGTTTTGAAGGTAGAGGTTGTAAAGACTGCGATAATCACGGAACCAGGGGTAGAGTAGCTGTTATCGAATATTTACACGCTAATAACGCTATTCGCAATGCGATATCAGCACAGCCTCCTGTAGGAGAATTACGCAGTATTGCACTTGATGCAGGACTGGTAACAATGCGTGATAGTGCGCTTGATCATGTTATTCAGGGAACGATTCCGCTATCAGAATTACCCAGAATCCTGCCTGCTGAAAGAATGGCACCAGAAGTACGAGGAGGCGTTAATCAATCATGAAACAGTCAAAAATTCAACGCATCCCGGCAGAACATTTGTATGCTGAAGAACTGGAAAAACTTCGCAGAAACGATCTGGCACCAATACCAGCTGGCTGGAAAATGTCTCCAATAGCCATTGAGAAGTTTGTTTTAGGTGATAAAAAGCAGTCAATAACACGTAAATTTGTCGGTGAAAAAGCACTAATAACTCGCATAATTGTCGCCCTGGCAACCAATCGTGGTGCGATGTTAGTTGGTGAGCCCGGAACAGCTAAATCCTGGTTATCAGAACTTTTAGCAGCAGCTATTTCAGGTAGCTCTGTTCTGACTATTCAAGGAGGCGCAATTACCAATGTAAACCAACTACTTTATAGCTGGAATGAAGCACTAGTTAAATCGACCGGTCCAACACTGGATGCCTTAATCCCCGGCCCACTGTATCAGGCTATGAAGAAGGGAGAGATTGTTCGATTTGAGGAAATTGTCCGTTGTCCGCAACCCTATCAGGATGCCGTTCTTTCAGTTCTGTCGGAGAGATTGCTAGTTATTCCAGAACTATCCCGTTCAGAAGGTAAGAATATTCTATTTGCACGAGAGGGCTTTAATATTATCGCTACTGCTAACACTCGTGATCAAAATGTTAATAAAATGAGTTCAGCACTCAAACGAAGAATGAATTTTGAAACCATTCAGCCTATCCAGTCTGTTGAAGATGAAATTTCGATTGTCCACGAAGAGGCTGCTCGGCTATTAAAGTCCGCAGGAATCAGCACTAATCTGGATAAAAAAATTATAATGATGTTAGTCACAATATTTCATGAGTTGCGTAATGGTCAGTCACTCGATGGACGAAGTACCGACAGACTCGCAGCAACAGCCATGTCAACCGCTGAAGCAGTGACAGTTGTTCATGCTATGGGTATACACGCCCACTACTACCATAATGGAAAAATGCGCCCGCAAGATTTGGTTGATTTTTTGTTGGGAGCCGCACTGAAAGATAACCCAGATGACAGGCGTCGAATGAGACATTATTTCGACACCGAAATTGCAACCAAAAAAGGTAGCTATTGGCGGGCATTATATGAGCGAAGAAGTCTTTTCTGATCCTCAAAACACAATTACCACAAATACAAATAATTTGTTTTTGTGGACAAATTTAGTACTTTTGCTCTGTTTGTTGTGAATAAAATCAGAAAAACCAACTAAAATCAGATTCTTATCGCATTTAATAAGGATTCTAGTTGACTTCAAGTCAAAGCTGGCTATAATTCGCTCAGCTTGAAAGTACGTCTTATATTTATCTATACCGTTTCGATGTTTTATCTTTAGTGTTTTATCTTTAGTAGCTCGTCCTGTTTTATAAGTAATAGCAAAACTTCCAGCCAAACTGCCTTATTTTAAGGCTTTAATTACACAATATTTAACAATAGGATATGATTATGTCTACTACTACTGGTACAGTAAAATGGTTCAACGAATCTAAAGGTTTTGGTTTCATCGAGCAACAAGACGGACCTGATGTATTTGCACACTTCAGTGCGATCACTGGCGAAGGGTTCAAAACTCTTGCTGAAGGTCAAAAAGTTGAGTTTACTGTTACTCAAGGTCAAAAAGGACCTCAAGCAGAAAACATCGTAGCGCTTTAATTTTCGCTCACGAATCAGTTTAACTCGTTTAAACTGACGCTTAAGAAGGGTATTTCTATCAGGAAGTACCCTTTTTTATTGCTTCCAGGATATCGTTTTCTATTTATCCTATGTTATTTAAATCAATATTCAATGATTAGCCTGTAAAACTGGCTCTTCTTGTCCCCAGTTCAAATTATTTAATCTTTTGTCTTCATTCCAAACATTCAGAATTATCAATAACTCACTATATAAAATTTTCTTTGCGTGTAACCCTTTTATTCATTAACTTGTCTTAATTAGTAACCTTCATCCATTTACGCCGATTAATGACGAAAGCAATAGGATTTCAACAACAAATAGCGCTGGAAGTAATTCGTCAGGCTCAGTCCGGCGATATAGATGCGTTTGAAAGTATTTATCGTACTTATGCTGATGCCTGTCATAGTCTTGCCTTTCGAATTAGCGGCAACCCAACCCTGGCACAAGATATTGTACAGGTAGTGTTTTTATAAATTATGGCTGGAATTGGTAGTTATCGTAATAAGGGTAGTTTTCCAGGATGGATCAGAAGAATTGTCGCCAATGAAACGATCAACCGGATAAAGTCTGAAAGCCGTTTAAAGTTGGTCACAGAGGAAACAAACTTTGAACCTGAATCAGAGAACTTATTTGATCATAATTGGCTAAGCGCCTGTCGTGATTTAGATAACTTACTTAGTCATTTATCGGTAACAGCAAGAGCAGTGCTTCTACTACATGAAGTAGAAGGCTATAGCCATTTTGAGATTGCCCAACTTTACGAAAAGTCAGAGAGTTTTTCAAAGGTAACTCTTAGTAGGGCCTACAACAAGCTTCGTCAGGTTGCACAAGAGCAGGATAAAAGTTATGCACTTAACAGATGAACAACTATTAGATTTAAGCAAGGTTGATCAGTTACATCTATCTGAATGTGAAGAATGCCAACAACAGCTACTTTGCTTGAAAACAATAAGAGAACAAATGGCAACTTTGCCAATACTAAAACAGCCTAAAGATAACTGGATGGAGATACAGAAGCTCCATAAAAAACGACAACAAGAGCAGCAGTTGCAAAAAACACATAAAAAAATGAATTATTGGCGGGTAACCAGTATTGCACTTGCAGCATCCCTTACCATTGTTATTTTTTGGCCAAAATCTCAGCTATTTCAGCCAGACGTTAATGCTCAGAATAAGCAACTAGCATTATTAATTGAGCAAAATAACTTTCTTCAAAAACAGCTCAATAAAAGAAACACAACGTTTAATCTGTCGAATGTTGATTTTAATT